>NZ_DAIQRQ010000005.1:162842-178382 GCF_036786105.1 Ohtaekwangia sp. | reverse complement strand
TACCAGCCACCAGCATCATGACATGGATGATCATGGAAATCGACAGGTATCCGATCAACTCAATCTGGCGTAGCCATTTATAGCGAACGGTTGGTTTTATATCCAGGTGATGTTGTTTTACTTCGTGCAGATTTAGTTTCTCCACATCTTCTTCCTGCATCGAATCAGAAAGATAGTATAGATTTCTGCTACGGCAGCCACGGTAAAAAGCTCCTATTACCTGTGAGGGCTTCAACACAAAACCAGTCGATAATGCAAAGAGGTTCATGACCGAGATAATAGGTTTTCGGCAGCTTCGGGCGCCAAGCTCCCACGCGCTGATTTCACTCTCTCCTACCCGGTCAATTCCGTAGCCCGTCATGATGTGGTGCAGGTCGTGAAACCGAAGGTATTTCTTTCGCGCCGCTATATTGGGAACAGGTGCCAGTATGCATCCTATATATATCCGCACACAATGCGATTCAAAGTCGGCCGTCAGGTTTAGCTGATTGAATTTGTAGAATCCGATCAATGCTTCTTTTACTGTCATAAACCAAAATCAATCTACGTTCGCTGCTTCTATTTTTCCTTCGGGAGAGAGCAACACTTTACGCTTTTCTCCGGCAGCATTTTTGAGATCAATCTGATAGTATATTTTTCCTTCAGCATCTACTTTATCGGCATCATCAATCGAGAAATCTTTAAAGTCCTTTGCCAGTTTATCTTTCACCGGGGCGGGCAACTGACTCTTGGGAAAATCTTCCTTGTGTTTTTTGATCTTGCCTGCCTTATCAAACCAAACATCGTGGCCGCGTGAATCAACCTTGAACTCAGCTTTATAGTCTGCATTCTTTTGCTTCCACTTTATTTTGGTAGCGGTTGGAAATTTACTTTGGAATGCTGTAGCTACAGCCGCAGGAACCTGGCTTTGCTGGATATCTTGAGCAAGCGCTGTCCTGGTGAGGCCGATGAAGCATAAAAATACAATGATCGCTCTCATAATTCTATATCGTTTCGTTGGCAATTGATCGCAATATAGCAGACAATTTTATCTCCCACAGATTTCACAGATTCACACAGATAAAACACAGAAATATCGAATACTATTTGACTGCAGGATGGCCCTGTTCTCCGTCAAGATTTGCTGCTGTGCTTCTGAACTCCTTATTCAAAAAATAAAGACAAACTGCGGCAACAACAATAGCCACAAAAGTTATTGCTATAAAATTGAAGGCCCCACCATACAGTTCTGTTAATGGCTTGTTAAAAGAATTTACATCAAGAAAACGCAAGGAAACAAACGCAATCAAATTATTTGAAGCATGAATCAGAATTGATAGCGTCAGATGTTTTGTCTTATAATATACCCATCCGGAAAATATGCCAACTATTAGGGCACCAACAAATTGCCAAGGGTTCAGATGAACAATACCGAAAAGTGCGCTTGAAACGACTATAGATTTTACAGGGGAATATCTTTTCAAAAGCCCATCAAGCATAATTCCCCTAAAGATCAGTTCTTCCATTATCGGCGCTGCAATGGTTAAGCTGATAAATGAAAGTACAACATTTTGGTCCGCTAATCTGAGGAATACATTTTGCATAAATTTTGGCATCGGCATAAGAGTCACTATGGGAGAAATCGTGCCAATTTGAATACCAATAACTGCTATACAAGCAAATACTATAACCTTTGGCGAACTGAAATCAAAGTTATACGAACCAATATTCGTCACTTTCTTCCTCTTGACATGAATAACCCAAAATGTGCAGCCCATTGATAAAAGGTAGTACAGTAAGTGTGCTATATCCTCGGTAACAACTTTCTTTAACAATATATAAACAACACTAAACAGGATCGCAAAGAGTACATTTAGCCCTGCTATTCCCCAGCTTTGCTTAATACTTGGATAGTTCTTAATTTCATTCTCAGTTGTCATGTGAGGAAACGGATATCATTCGATCACAAAAATATCAAAAAGCAACGGCACTATACCTCCTTTATCAGCTAAATCTGCGGGATATATAGACAAATAACTAGTCGTTTTTCTACAAAAGACTATACAAATAGCGATAGATACTTTACCTGCTTTTAGTGTTTAATAACTCCACTGCATTTATCAAAAAAGATTCCACTGTTGGTAAAATTCACGACACAGCTTTGAATAGTATCGTTATCGAGCGTAGTTTCTTCCTTTTTGAAATAAATTGGAACTAACGCATATTTACTTAACTCATAATTCATACGCGGGCTTCCAGCGAAACCTTGGTCTTTAATGTATTCTATTCTATAGTTATCAATATCCCATTTACGCTCAACCGTTTGCGAACCTGAAAAGCCATCGAAAAAAAAACCAATACCTAAAACAAAAAAGAGGGCTAAAGTGCCAATTAACGCACTTGCAATTTTGGAGGAATTTGTTTCAAGCTCCCTGGAAAAAAAAGAATAGGCACTGCTTAGTCCGCAAAAAGCAAAAAGTGGATAGCCCCATGAAGTGATAAAGGAATACCCACATAAACTGGGGAAAAGTAATACACTCGCAATGACCAAAATACAGATAGCTGTCCTTTTACCAAGAAAAGCCTCCATTATCAAACCAATAACCGGAGATATAAATAAAATAAAAAATTGTCTACCATGCTCAAGCATAACTCAATCCAATGATCCCTTAAAAAACTCCTCGAGGGTCAACCCCATAGAATTTATTATTTTCACCAAAGAGCTTAATCGCATATCCTGACTACCAGCTTCATATTTACCATATTGAGATCGATTGATTCCCTTATCATAGGCAAAATCGTCACCATTGGTATACCCTAGTTCTTTTCTGATTCTCTTTAGCTTCTGTCCAATTTTCTTTTGAAGCTCAATTACATTCTCCTCGGGAGGACTGCTAGTTTTCTTGCTCATGAGTTTAAAATAACTCAATGACCAGCCGGTAAATTACTCCTAAATAAGATACTCTTAATTAGGAGAATTAGTTTCTCTTCGTTATGTTTGTATGCCAAAAAGAAATTTGAACCGATGTCCAAGAGATTAACTTCAAAAAGTGCCGGGCTTTCAAAACTTCCACCGTCTTTACAAGAAGCCTTTTTGCATTTCATAGAAAACCACCCCCCTAAGCGTTTCAGTAAAAATCTAAGCAGGATGATTCTTGCCCATATGATTTATGAAAGTGAGAGCTCGTCACCTTATATGCAAGAGACATTGCTGGATTTAGAAGGCTTATTTGTTTTACTTGAAGCTATTGAAGAAGAGACCTAATTTCGCAATAGTATATATACCAACAAAAAGCAGAGCCTCCAAGGACTCTGCATCTCATAAAAAACAATGAATAAATCTCTTACTCTAACATCCGCCTAATTCCTAATTCAAGTCCGCGAAGTTCGGCAAGTCCACGGAGGCGGCCGATGGCGGAGTAACCGGGATATGTCTTCTTGTTGAGGTCGTCCAGCATCTGGTGGCCGTGGTCGGGGCGCATGGGTATAGATATACCTCTGCGTTTCATCAGCTGTACTATTTCTTTTACCACGCTGAACATATCGGCATCGCCTTCCAGGTGGTTGGCTTCGTAGAAGTCTCCTTTATAGTCGCGTTTCGTACTGCGCAGGTGAAGGAAGTTAATGTGATCACCGAGTCGCTTTACCATACCGGGCAGATCGTTATCAGCGCGGGCACCATACGAGCCAGTACAAAAGCAAAGTCCGTTGGCTGGCGAAGGAACTGCATTCACCAAGTCGGTAGCATCTTTCTCCGTACTCATAATGCGCGGCAAACCGAGTATAGAATATGGAGGATCGTCCGGATGAATTGCCATCTTCACATCTGCTGCTTCTGCAGCTGGCGTTATCTGCTTCAGAAAATAGTATAGATTCTCTCTCAGTTTGGCAGCGTTGATGCCTTCATATTTTTTCAACGCAGCCAGAATTTCAGGAGCGGTAAAGGCATCATCGCTGCCGGGCAGACCAAGTGTTGCATTATGAAAAAGTTTCTGACGTTCTGCTTCCGTCATCGCATCAAAACGCTTTTTCGCGAGAGCAATCTCATCAACAGTATAATCCTTTTCCGCTCCGGGACGCTTCAACAAGAAAAGATCGAACGCTATAAAAGCAGCTTTCTCGAAATATAGTGCCTTGCTGCCATCGGGCATGTCATACGTAATGTCAGTACGCATCCAGTCGAGGATCGGCATAAAGTTATAGGTCACTACTTTCAACCCGCACTGGCCTACATTCTTAAGGCTCACTTTATAGTTCTCAATATACTGGAGATAGTCACCACTCTGACGTTTGATATCTTCGTGCACCGGCAAGCTTTCAATCACCGTCCACGTCATGCCAGCTTTCAGAATCATCTCTTTGCGCTTCTCGATCTCTTCCACAGTCCACACATCGCCTACAGGTATATGGTGCAAAGCTGTTACTACTCCGGTACATCCCGCCTGCCTTAAATCGGCAAGGCTCACTGCATCATGCGGACCATACCACCGCATTGTTTGTTCCATCATGTTGGGTTATCGTTAGGTTATGATTATAGTTTTAGAAGCAAACTCTTTTTTTGAGCCGCTAGCTATTAGCCTCCAGCTGCTAGCTTGTTGGCAGTAATTTAAATGTGCATTGCTTGCTGTGCAATTTTTTAAATGCATAACAATCTTCCGGTAGCCTGTAGCTAGCAGCCGTAACCTTTCTCTCGCAGCTCAAAACTCAAAGCTCACAGCTATTTCAAAACTTCACCACTTCTCCATAGGCTTTCTTGCGCTTCAGGTTCTGGTCGAACAACAGAGGATAGTTCTTCCGACCTTTTACAGGGTAGTAATCGAGCCAGGTGTGTTTATCGGATATATTCCAGAAAGTTACTCCGGTAATCACCTGTTTGTACTCCCGAAAGATGCTGAAAACCATTTTATACTGTTCCATCTGCTTCGTCTCTAGCTCAGACGTAAAAACATCTGTTTCACCCTGTCTCCGCTCGCGCTGAAATTTTTCCCAAGGGTAAATGGATATGTCCAGCTCGGTGATTTGCACCTGCAAACCAAGGGACGAAAACTTATCGAGAGCCGTGCGCAGCTCCTGTTCGCTCGGCTCAAAGATAGACCAATGGGCCTGAAGACCGACACCATCTATTGGCACATTGCTTTTCTTCAATTGCTTCAGCAGAAAATATACCCGCTCGCGTTTCTCGGGACGCTCGGTATTATAGTCGTTGTAAAAAAGTTTGGCATCCGGATCGGCAGCATGCGCGTATTCGAATGCCTTGCTGATAAAATCTTCACCGCATATCTTATACCAGGGCGAGTTGCGCAGCAGCTTTGAAGGATCATCGGCAACGGCTTCGTTTACCACATCCCATGCATATATTTTTCCTTTATAGCGGCTCACTACAGTGGTAATGTGATCTTTCAAACGCCTGAGTAAAACTTCTTTGCTTACGGTATCTCCTTTGGCATCGGTAAATATCCACGAAGGTGTCTGTTCGTGCCAGCACAACGCATGGCCGCGCAGCTTGATGTTGTGCTGCTGCGCAAAGGCAACAATAGCATCGGCATCATCCCAATAATATCGATTCTCTTCCGGATGTATAGGGCCCATCTTCATGGCATTCTCCGGTGTCATGCTCGCAAATTCTTTCTCTATCAACGTGGCCTCCGGGCCCTTTAAGGCTTGTGGTGATACGGCTACGCCTATAGGAAAATAATCGTTATAGTAATCTTTTAATCCTTTGTAGGTGTCTTGTGCCGATGTTAGTTCTGCTATCATGCAGAGTATTATAATTAGTAGTAATCTCATAGAAATTGTTATTCGTTTCACGTTAGTAGCTATTGATTAATCGAAAGAGTGATAGGATATTTTCTGTGCTATTCTGTGATTTCTGTGGGAACAAAAATGCATTTATTTCCCACAGAACTCACAGAATTACACAGATAACTTATAACGATTAACGAACCAGTGCGCTCTCCTGCGGCCCCAGGTAGCTCTCCTTTGCCGGTGCTGTCTCCACCACGATCTTCTGCAACACCACACCTGCATCTACACGCCATATCTTTAATGTGTGGTATCCCGATCGCTTCAATGTGTGCTTCGATACTTTTATAATGACGTTATCGCTTACCCACTGATCCCAGGCTTTTGGAGAATAATCTTCATGCAGGTTGATAAGTTGAGGAAGTTGATCATCGAATGATATACCCAGACGAAGACCTTGTGTGTTGTGAAAATTAAGTGTGGGCGACAGATATACTTTCACATTTACCTCGCCGCTATCAGAAAGATGCATGGCATACTCTACGTGGGGGCTTGATAGTGTAAGCGGATCGCTTTTACTCGTAACCGGAAAAGTAGTTATCCCCGAAAGCGTTTTGCCTAATCCGGGAATGGTTTTCCATTGTACTGTCGGCGATGATACAGCTTTCGTATAATGCTCCGCTTCCATCGCCACAGTATGGTTACTTTGAACAAAGAAAGGCTTTCGGTTGGTTGTTAATATTGTGTGATCTACAATTGCGTTAACAATAATATTTTCACCGGCTCCTGTTATTGCAATGGGTACAGTGTGTTTTCCTTCCGGAACATTTTTCCAGTCAATACTTATCCATATACGTTGCTCTTTATCTATACTACCCGCTTTCTTGTCTACGATGATATAGGGTGCTTCCGCAGAAGTCGTAAAATTAAAAGGAGTCTTGCCGCGATTAAATATATCGATATAGTATGATTGCCGGTTGAACGCGTCAAACTCGGGCAGCGTGAGCGGTTGCTTATCTTGTGGCCACCAGTTTGCTGAACCATCTATACTTACGCCCGGAAGCGATCCTTCAGGAACGTGAATCACTTTAACATCGGGCATTACATCGTTCGATGGCTGCTGCCAATATGTATAGCCAATGTGCGTCTGATCCATCATGTGATGCCACTTGCCATTCGCTATTCCATGATTATATTGATGCGATAACAATGCATCTTCTTCAAATAAAAGTCTTGCTTTTTCAGCGAGGTCATTGGTGGCGGCACGTCCCTGTGTTGCATACAGATGATTACGCGCTGCGGTAACATACAGGTCGTTCAGGTTAGCTGATGCCTTTACCGGGTAGAGTACAAGTTGAAAATACGCATCCCTGTATTCGACTGGCAATAATTTGTTGATTTGCTCCGCTTGCTCTGCCAGCACCGCATATTCTTTTGCTATGCGTTCAGCTTCGTGGTAATTCGTAAGACTATACGTATCGGGTGAGAGCAATTCCGGCTTTCGTCTTGCATTATACCGCGTGTAGGTTGAAAGTATATCTGCTATAGCATGTGCATGTTCTTTGCCAAAATGCTCGGCCACCCAATGCCCGGTATAGGTTTGAAGATTATCCTCGTTCCACCGCTTTACATTCCAGGCATAGTCGAGGAAGAATGTTGTAGGAAACTCCATCGGTTTTATATCGCCAACGTTCACGATCCATATCCGGTTCGCTCCATATTCATAAGCAAGGTGCATTTGCTCCCATGTACGCTCAATCTGGTTGGTATTGATCCATTTATAGTTGCGTGGCCCGCCCACATAATCAAAGTGATAATATATACCATAACCGCCTGCGCGCGGCTGCTCGTCAAGCTTTGGCAGCTTGCGTATATTTCCCCAGTTATCATCGCACAGCAAAAGCGTTACATCATCGGGAACACGCATGCCTTTATCATAATAGTCCTGAACTTCCTTGTATAGCGCCCACAATTGTGGGGTAGCCTCAGGAGATTTACCGGTTACGGATTGAATAATAGCGCGCTGATCTTTTACAATGCGTTCCAGCAAGGCTATATTGGTATCTTCCGTCATTGCCATGTCGCCATCACCACGCATGCCTATGGAAACTATACTTTCGTAAGAAGCCATGCGTTGGATGCCTTCCGTCCAGAATTGTTTAAGTACCGCTTCATTCTGATCGTAGTTCCATGGGCCTTTGCCGTTCTTGCGCCACTCGGCATGTGCACGCATCATGGGCTCGTGGTGCGTAGTGCCCATCACGATGCCATATTCATCGGCCAGTTTTGTATTGACTGGGTCATCGCTGTTGAAGCTCGCCCACCACATCGCCGGCCACAGGTAATTGCCCTTCATGCGCAAAATCAGCTCAAATACTTTCTCGTAAAACTGATGATTAAACCCACCGTACTTTTCTACCGCCCACCGCCCCAGTGCCGGCTCTTCATCGTTAATAAATATACCTCTGTACTTTACCGATGGCTCGCCCTGTTTGTAGCGACCTGGCACTATATACAGATTGCTATTTTTCTTCGGTGGCACATCAGCCCACCAATACCAGGGCGATACGCCAATCTGCCGGCTCAGCTCATATATACCATAGATCGTTCCGCGTTTATCACTGCCGGCAATAACCAGTGCGCGGTCTATACCTCTCATAGGTTTGTTCACGGTCTGAATCACAAAGGTTTCCCATTTGCCGGCAACATCGTTCGCGATTATCTTTTTTGTACTGATCAATTGATCGATCCATACACTCTTGCCGATCGTACCTATGATAATTACTTCTTTTCCTGCAGGCATATCGTGTACGGATACCTGCGGTTTTATGCCGGATACTTTTTCAATATCATTCTGAAGATCGCCGGCTGCACGCAATACACCCGGGTAATCGCTATCACTCAACAAGAATGGTGTTGCCTGCCCGACTGCAGTTATAGAAAAATTGTTTTTACCTTTTTCAAACGCTATGACAGGTGGCTGTGCATAAAGGGTAGATTTGAAGGAAGTAATATTGAAAGCAAGCCAAAAAGAAAGTATATATAGTTTCGCCGATTGCATGTTAACTTGGTTTTTATACGGTTTGGCTAAGACTAAAAAATGGCAAGATCGTTTCCATATCTTGCCATTTCATAAAGGCTAACTAAATATAGCAATATTATTCTCCTTTCAATCCAAGCAACATGTAGTGATTCTGAACACAAGGAACGTGTGTTGGAACGACCATTAATGGTTTATTAGAATCTGGGAAATGGAACGAACACCGTTTACTTCCGGCTTCCGATGAGTCGAAGTTCGTCACCGGAATTATTGTACCCGTGGATACGGGAGAAAAATCAATAGCAAAGAGTTTCCAAAGGTCTCTTTCGGACTTTCCGACTTGCATCCCACTTCTGCATGGCAACAATTATCCCACAGAACTCACGGATTAACACAGAAATTAATTACGCTTTTATCCGTGTATATCCGCGAATTCTGTGGGAGGTTATTTACTGATATACTCTCACATAATCCACTTCCATGCGCTGGGGCCAGATGTTTTGGTCAACACCTTCCCTGCCTCCCCAGCTACCTCCTACGGCCAGGTTCATGATGAGATGAAATTGCTGATCGAAGGGCCATCCTTTGTAATCATCTTTCGGATCACGCAGAACAGAATGATATAGTTTATCATCTACATAAAAATCGATCTTGTCTTTCTTCCAGTCGATCGCATATATATGAAAATCATCCTGAGCATTCGGTACTGTAATTTTTCCCTCCTTCTGTGTGTGCTTCATGTGATTATATGCCTCTGTATGAATGGTGCCGTGTATAACACCGGGATCGTAACCTACATGTTCCATAATATCTATTTCACCACTCTCAGGCCAACCGCCATATTTCCATTCGGTAGAAAGCATCCATATAGCGGGCCATGTTCCCTTGCCGCGCGGTAACTTTGCTTTCACTTCGATGCGCCCATAACACCAGTCACCCTTCTTTTTAGAAATAATGCGTGCCGAAGTAAAAGGTTGGCCATTCAGTGAATCGCGATGCGCTTCTATAATTAGCACACCATTTTTTACCCGCACATTTTTGGCCTGGTTGGTATAGCATTGTAATTCATTATTTCCCCAGCCGTTGTTACTGCCCAGATCAAAACCCCATTTGGTAGTGTCAGGCATACCAGTATAATTGAATTCATCACTCCATACAAGCTTTGCCTTTGGTTTAGGCTTTGATTTGATGGTAGTGTGAGACATCAAAACAGTGAGACATACTCCTGTTATGAAAAGCAAACGCATAGTAATGTTGTTAAGGTTATAGATTATACCTGTAGCAAACAGGTATTTATCATTTTTATCTCAGGTTTTATTGAAACACCCGGATGTAGTCTACAATCATGCGCTGTGGGAATGATGTATTTGCATCCGGACTGCCCGGCCAGTCTCCTCCTACTGCGACATTAAATATGAAAAAGAATTTCTGTTGAAACTCGCTCATCTGCGCCGGAGTGGTATCGATTACATAAAATTGCTGATCGTCTACATAGGTAGTGATTGATGTAGATGTCCACACCATGGAGAACACGTGAAACTCATCGTTAAAGATACCGCTTGGCAATGTATAGGACGTACCGTAACTGGCATGTGTACCCGCATCATCCCAATGCAGTGTGCTGTGTACAGTCTTATCGCCGGTATCACCGCCTATCAGCTCCATAATGTCAATCTCGCCACATTTAGGCCATCCTATTTCACCTATATTTTGACCCAGCATCCAGAGCGCAGGCCATATACCTTTGCCTTTTGGTAAAGCTGCACGGATATCTACCCGGCCATACTTAAACGATTGTTTACCACTGGTAATAATACGTGATGAAGTATAATTGCTTCCGGAAAAGTTCTCCTTCTTGGCAGTAATAATCAGGTAACCGTTCTGTACTGTTGTATTATCCGCCCGATAATATTCAAGCTCATGGTTCCCCCAGCCATTAGAGCCGGTTCCGGTTTCAAAGGTCCAATCGGATGCATTCAGAGATGTACCATTGAACTCATCTTTCCACACCAGCGTCATACCATTGTAGTTATCGGGCGTAGTGTAGCCGCTGGCAGGTATTATTATATCACCGGAAGCGCCCACTGTTACAGATATAGTTTTAGTATCGCTAATAAAATCTGCATCTGTGGCATGCGCCTGTACTTTCACCGTATAGGTTCCTGTGTTTGCATAGGTATGAGAAGTTTTGCCGTCAGTAACTTTTGTCGGCACTTCGGAACTAACATCGCCAAAATAAATCTTATAGAAATTGGCGTTGGTTGCCGATGCCGCCACAGTTACCAGCCCTGAACCATCCTGGCTCACTGTAACCTGTACCTGGAGATTGGAGGGTAATGTTAATTTCTGTTCCGAATCACCGTTGCTACACCCGATGATTACTCCCAGGATGCTGAGGAAAGCAAACAGCGGCGAAGCCCTGATTTTACGAATCATATTGATATACATTTTTATTTGGGTTAAAAAACTGTCTCTGCCACGCAGATATACTTTGTGCAGAGACAGCTTACTGATCTTATCTATTATTGCGGCAGAAGTTGAAAATCATCGATAAAGAATATACCACCTGTAAATATTCCTTCTCCGCCTACCTGCACTACAATCTTATCAAAGTCCTGGCGGTCAGTGAACGCACTGAAGTCGAATGTAAGCTCCAGCCATTTGTCGGTTTCCAGGTTCTTCTGAATCACCTCCGCTTGTGTTGTGTAAGCATTGCCACCGAGCTCAGAGTTCTGTAATTTAACAGAAACCTGCTTTTGTAAAGTGCTATACGATTGCCACGATTCACCGCCGGTAGTAGTATAATCATTATAGCTCGGTATAAATACTTTTAATTTAAATATGTGGCGGTTGCGGATGTCCATTTTATAGCTCAGTGGAATCTGTATGTTGGCAAACTCACCCCCCTGTCCATCACCCTTGGTATACTTTCCAACTTTAGCGGAAGTGTTGATTGGTACAGGTGCCGGGTTATCATAGGTTACAATGGATCCCTGACTATTGTCTACAAAACTGAAATTACTGTTTCCATCAAAATCCTGGTATATATCATCGATTTTGTAAGGAGGTGGGTCAGAAGGTTCGGTTGGCGCAGTGTAGCCCTCCGGTATCAAACGCAGATACCACGCAAAGGCCGCGTTGGCAGCATCGGTATAACGCAGGTATAGCAGATTTTCCTCGAGTGTAACAATCTCGTAGGTATTTACACCAGTATAATATCCGATAAATCCTCCTGAAGAAATTTTCAAATATTGCTTGCCACCCGTTTCTGTAACCGACCAGGTTAAATTGGCTGGAGGTGTGTAAGGTGCTTTATAGTCACCGCTGGCAGGTTGAGCACCCGGAAAATTACTCGCCTGCTGTGTGTTGATAAATACATCACCATTGGTTTGCTGCGTATACGAGAAGCCGGCCAGTTTGAAAGTATATTTATCATCGTATAAACCTGCGCCATCTTTTTCGTTGGGTCCTGCTTTATACCAATCTGGACCTGAGCTTTCAACCGGGCCCAGGCCAAAGTGCGCAGCTGTTTTGGAATCTACTACCCAGGTCTTTCCCTCCGGCTTGCCGTTGCCGCCGGTAAGCATATTATATACCGGAATGTCAAGTAGTGTAGGGTCCGTCTCCGCTATCTCTATGGTCTGGCTGCTGGAGATACTTCCACCGGAAGTATATACTGTGAGCGTTACTACATAGGATCCTTTTTCAGGATACACTCCCTGCACATTATCGCCTTCCCCAGTTTTACCATTGCCAAAATCCCACTTCTTCAGAAACGCTGCCGAAGAAGCCGTAAAATCTATAATGTTAGGCTTCGCAGCAGTAGGCGCATAGGTAAAGGCGGCATCTGCCTCCGTTGGTACAGAACCGAGCTCCGCATCATCTTCTTTACAGGCAAACAAGATCACTTGTATGCACAGTATCCAAAGTATATTATAAAGTAACTTTTTCATGTGTTGATCATTCAATGTTTGTTCAATGGCCTAGTAGTTCGGATTCTGTTTCCATCCTGCACCCGCCAGGTCTATCTCATCCTGCGGCAATGGGAACAATTCATTTTTACCAGTCTGGAATCCTTCAATCTCCGCAGCGGCGCGACCGGTACGCACAAGATCAAAGAAGTGAATACCTTCACCGGCAAGCTCTACTCTGCGCTCGTGATAGATGGCCTGCGTAAGTGCACTGCCCGATGAATTCACAGGAGCCATATTGACACGCGCGCGCACTTGATTGAGGTATTGTCTTGCCAATACATCATTCGGTGAGCTCTTGCGGTTATGTGCCTCGGCAGCCATAAGCAATACATCGGCATAACGGATCACTTTATGATTCAGCGGACTTGTCAGGTCATCGTCTGGTGCACCAAGTTCGTCAGCGCGTTTCAGGTATTTATTGTTGTAGTAACCTGTATGGCCACCGGCACCTTTTACATATTTTACTTTGGAAGGATCAGGCTGGCTCGCCTTGAATGCTTCGATATCAAGTATAGAAGCTGCAAGGCGCGGATCGCCCGATTCAAATTCATCTACCAGGTCTTGTGTTGGCAAATTATAGCTGTTGCCATCGCGATATATAGGGCCTTCATAACCACGTATACCATCAAAGCCTACGGCCGCAAAACCTTCAAGACAAACAAAGCAACCATAGCTTCCACCTTCCACACCCACGTATTGAATGTCGAATACGGTTTCGCTGTTGCCTTCATTTACCAGTCTGAACAGCGTGCTGAAGTCACCAAACAATTCGTATGGTCCTTCGTTGATTACCTGGTCGAGTACGGCAGCAGCCTGGTCAAATTTATTCTGATACAGGTATACCTTACCGAGTAACGACAGCGCAGCCCCTTTGGTAATGCGGCCTTTTTCGGCTGCAGTCCAGTCGAGTGTTGCGCCTGCCACGGTCAGGTCTTTCTCGATTTGTGCATATACTTCGGCAGCAGGTGTACGCTGTTGTGCGGATATCTCGCTGCTGGAAAGACGTTTGTCAAGAATCAGCGGTACATCACCAAAAAATTTCACCAATTCAAAATAATAGTAACCACGGAGGAATGCAGCTTCTGCCAGGATGCGATCCTTACCATCGAAGTCTATATTATCCTTGAACTCATATATATAGTTTACACGGGTGATGCCGGCATACATCCAGCGGAAAAGGCTTCTCAACTCCGCGTTCACACCACCATGTGTCATCGCATCAATCTGGTGCAGGCCTTCTGTATCGGTAACACTTTCACCACCAGCAATAGAATTATCGGAAGCGATCTCACCGATCCACATGTCGAGGTAAGACGTCTGCATCAGATCGTATGCACCGGTAAGAGCACGTTCGTAGTCGTTCGGACTCTTAAAGTAATTATCCGCATCGAGCGAGTACTCAGGATTTATATCTACATATTTATCGCAGCTTATAGACATGACGGTTGCTGCCGCGATCAGTATTGATGTTTTAAAGAATTTCTTCATGGTCTAGAAATTTAGATTTAAACCTGCCATATATGTTTTCGCCTGCGGATAGTAGCCATAATCGATTCCTGATACAAGCGGGTTGCTGGAAGAGAAATCAGGGTCATAGCCTCTGTACTTGGTAAATGTGGCCAGATTGTTAGCCGCTATATATAGTCGCAGTTTGGTAGCGCCAATGCGCTTGGAGAGCGATGACGGCAATGTATAGCCTAACTGTATATTCTTGATGCGTACAAATGAACCGTCTTCTACAAAGTAGTCAGAGATAACACCGTTGCGTGTAAGGTCGGTGGTAAGTCGTGGCTCAGAGTTGGTAGAACCAGGACCTGTCCAGCGATTCATTTTATAGGCAAGCAGGTTAGCCATTGGCAACTGGCGTTCGTAGTTGCGCAGTATCTTATTACCCAGCGATGCATAGAAGGTTGTTGAGAAATCGAAACCTTTGAAGTTCATGCCGAGGTTCAGGCCCATAATCACTTTAGGTATAGGTGATCCGATCATTGTTTTGTCGGTATCATTGCTGAAATCGATAGAACCGTTCTTGTCTATGTCTTTATAGCGAAGGTCGCCTGGTTTAGCATCGGGCTGTGTAACACCACGCTCGGCAATTTCTTGTGTGCTTTGATATACACCATCGGTTTTATAGCCGAAGAAGTATCCCATCGGGTAACCTACCTGCATGCGGGTGGCGGTACCGCCTCCTACACCAAATGCTCCGAACTCGTAGAAGTCAACACCCTTTGGTAAAGCCGTTACACGATTACGAATTGTAGTCAGGTTATAACCAATATTGAAAGTGAAATCCTCACCTACACGATCGTTGTAGTGAATCGCAAATTCAAAACCGCTGTTCTTCACATCGCCACCGTTTACATACGGAGGATTTCCACCTGCACCATACGCACCGCTGATTGCTGATATATCGGGCTGGAACAACAAATCATTTGTTTTCTTGATATAGTAATCGGTGGTAATATCAAGTTTACCATTGAGCAGGGTGAAGTCTATACCGATGTTGGTCTGATGTGTAGTTTCCCATTTCAAATCCTGGTTACCGAGTGTACCGATGGCAACGCCGGTAACAAGCTGATCGTTGAACGGATATACACCTTCACCACCGAGCAACGCACGATAACGGAAGAGGCCTATCTTATCATTACCGGATACACCATAGCTGGCTCTCACTTTCATGAACTCCACGATGCCGGGATGGAAGAATGATTCATCAGATACTACCCATGCTGCTGATACTGCAGGGAAATAACCGAATCGGTTGTTCCTACCAAAGCCGGATGAAGCGTCTCTGCGAATAAGTGC
>NZ_DAIQRQ010000005.1:131549-162742 GCF_036786105.1 Ohtaekwangia sp. | reverse complement strand
AACCGAATCGGTTGTTCCTACCAAAGCCGGATGAAGCGTCTCTGCGAATAAGTGCCGAGAGTAAATATTTACTTCCAAAGCCGTATTCACCGCGCACGAAGAATGATTGTAATCTCCTTTCATTCTGCCAGGATGATGTATTGTTGAGCAAATTGGCTCCATCCGTAGCCGATATATCTGCAAAGGCGTTTGAGTTATAGGGCACGTTATAGCCTGTGCCGCTCAGGTTCTTGTTGATGTCGGCAAGTATGGATGTACCCAGCGTTGCTTTTACCTTATGAAACTCACCAAACGATTTGTTATAGTTCAGGAAGGCTTCCAGATTATAGTTGAAGTACGTAGTGCGTCCTTCCATAACGTTGTTATAAACGGGTATACTTACTCCGTTGGCAATGGCTGTGGTGCGGGGTGTCAGGTTTCCATCGAGCGCTGTGTTCTGCGCTTTGCCTGATCCGTAATATACCAGCGGGTTAAACGTCTTGTCGTCTACAATGGCGTAGTTATAACCGGCACGTCCGGAGAGCTCAAAGTTATTGTTGATCTTGTAGGTGATCTCTTCTTTGCCCACCATTTTATTTACACGCGATTCATTAAAGGTATTGGCGATTTGCGCCAGCGGGTTAATCACTTCGGTTACATCTTCGAGGTATGCATACGTACCATTGCTGTTATAAGGCGATGCAGCAGGGTTTGCATTGATGGTGTTGAACAACACAGAAGATATACTCATCTCCGGCAATGTTTTTCTGCGCTCATTGGTATAGAGGAATACGCTTTGCAGCGTTACCTTAGGGGCGAGGTCGGTTGTAAAGTTGAGGCGTGCATTGTAACGCTTATAACTCGACTTCGATCCGCCTACAATACCATCCTGGTTCATGTATGAACCACCAATGGAATATGTGCTTTTATCAGAACCACCATTGATGTTGAGGTTGTAGTTCTGGATCGGTGCTGTTTGAAAGACTTCATTCTGCCAATCGGTACCTTTGCCCAGATTTACATTGGCGAAAGGAGGCGTAAGGCCACCGGCAGCATACGCTTCGTTCTTCAGTACAGCGAACTCGCGTGCCGAGAGCAGATCAAGTTTCTTTGTTGTCTCTTGCACACCATAATATCCATTGAAATCAAGTGTAGGTTTTGAGTTTCTCTTTCCCTGTTTGGTAGTAATGATGATTACACCGTTGGCCGCGCGTACACCATATATAGCCGCCGTTGCGTCTTTCAATACGTTGATGGATTCTACATCCGAAGGGTTCAATGCACTGAGGCCATCCGTGGAGTAAGGTACGCCATCTACCAGAATAAGCGGGTTGTTATCGCCATTGGTAGAAAGCCCGCGGATGCGAATGTTCCAGGCACCCCCCGGAGAACCAGAAGCAGATGAGATCTGTACACCCGCTGCCTGGCCTTGCAACGCCTGATCCAGGCGCACCGGGTTAAGCGTAGCCAGCTTCTGCCCATCGACTACCGCTACCGAACCTGTAAGTTCTTTCTGTGTAGTGGTTCCATAACCGATCACCACCACTTCCTGTAGTGCCTGGGTATCGGGCAACATTTTCACATCGATCGAGGTTTTGCCAGCAACGGTAATTTCCTGCGGTACGTACCCGATAAAGCTGAGCAGCAGCACCGCATCAGACGATGTGTTGGTAAGAGAGTATTCACCGTTTGCATCGGTCACCGTTCCCTGCGATGTCCCTTTAACAAGGACGTTCACTCCGGGCAGCGGCTGGTCATTTTCATCTGTCACACGGCCTTTCAAAAGGCTTTGGCCGTACCCGACCAGCGACAGCGTCATTAAGAGCGCCAGTAGTTTTGTTTTCATGCGTTAAATTTGGTTAAAGTCAAGCACTCCGCGTTCACGAGGGTTTTAGGATCGAAAACGTTTGAGTGTGCCAACAAACTTCGCAGGAAAAGCTTCAGCTATCAATAAACAGGCCTCAACAATACTACATCAAGCGGGTATTTATGGCTACATCAAAACTACATCAGTGTAATGTAAAATATTAAATTTCAATGGATTTCAAGCATTTTGAGAGTAGATTTGAACACTACATCACCTTTCCTTTAAGCCTTGTCATGAATGGGAATCCATTTTTTACGAAGTACTTCTTAATCGTCTTCGCGGGACTATTCACTACCCTATCCTCTCGTGTCTGTGCACAGTCGCCTTTGTCTGGACTGCCTTTCACCCGCAACTTCCAGTCGGTTGAATATAATGCTGGTATTCAGAACTGGTGCATTACCCAGAACCGGCTCGGGCTGGTCTACATTGCAAACAACTTTGGGCTGCTGGAATTTGATGGAGACCAATGGCATGTGTACGGTGTAAAGAATGGAACGAAAGTGCGAAGCGTGGCCATCGATGCCCGCGGACGGATATACGTGGGTGGTCAGGGCGACTTCGGCTACTTCTTTCCCGATCAGTATGGAAAGTTGCAGTATACTTCGCTGGCTGACAGCCTCGAAAAGCAATTCCGGAATTTTGATGAGACGTGGAGCGCCTACATTGATGGCGACAAGGCGTACTTCTGCACCTTTTCTGCCATATATGTGTACGACCAGCATAAATTCACCGTCATTCAGGGACCGAAGGGTATCGATCATTCCTTCCTGGTAAATCGTCAGTTGTATGTAAACCAGCCATCAGAAGGATTGGGCATGCTGGAAGGAGCACGCATCCGCCTGATCAAGGGAGGTGAGAACTTTAAGAACCGCAGTATTTCATCCGTTCTGCCGTTGCACGACAACCATTTGCTGGTGGCTACTTCCTATGATGGTGTTTATACTTATAATGAGGGGATTCTGCAGCCGTGGAATGAATCCATGCAGTCGTTTCTGAAGGCTTCTATTGTGAATTGTGTGATCCGGCTGCGCAACGGGAACTTTGCGATCGGTACGCAGAACAACGGCCTGCTGGTAATGAATCCTGAAGGCAACCTGCTGATGCAACTTACGAGCGGTCACGGTATTGAAACCTCCACAGTGCTGAGTATATATGAAGATGATCTCAGCAATTTGTGGGTGGGCCAGAACAACGGACTTGCCTATGTGGAGTCGGGCTCGCCTTTTACCTTCATCAATAGGCAAATAGGCTTACCAGGCTCCGGCTATTCAGCCTATCTTAGAAATTCGCAGCTATACCTCGGTACCAACACGGGAGTATATATTCACGAGAAGGGCGATAAGTTCAACTTCAGTCTGATCGAGAACACGCGCGGACAGGTATATCATATCGGCGAATACTCCGGCAACCTGTTGATAGGCCATCATAACGGTGCTCTGCGCATCGAAGGTAAAGCGGGTATACGGCTTTCTAATGAGTTTGGCTCATGGGTATTTCTTCCACTTAAAGATCATCGCACAAAACTGGTTGAGGGAGTATACTCCGGTTTGCAGGTATACGATTTGGTGAACGGACAATGGCGTTTTCGGAAAAAACTGAAAGGCTTCGATGAGTCTTCGCGCGTGATGGCTGAAGATCCTTCCGGTGATATTTGGGTAACACACGGCTATAAGGGCGCTTATAAGATTAAATTAAGTAATTCGCTGGATAGCATCGAAAAGGTTTCGTTCTACGGTGTGGATAAAGGATTTCCTTCCAACTTGTTGATCAACGTTTTCAAAGTACGCAACGAATTGTTGTTTACCAGTTCGAGCGGAGTATATAAATACGATGCGGCCAGCGACCGTTTTATACCGGACGATTTCTTTACATCACGACTCGGTAAAAATGACCAGGTATGGTTTATACGTGAGGATGCACTGGGGAATATATACTTTGTAAGTCGCGAACATATTGGTGTATTCCGGAAGAATGCACTGGGTGAATATGTTCTTGAAGAAAATGTATTCAACAAGATCCGAAAGTACCTGAACGATGATTTGATGAATATTGCCATCCTGCAAAACAACGATGTATTGTTCGGAGCGAAAGACGGTTTTATTCATTATGACCCCACCATGAAAGACAATCGCGCACTGATGTTCCATACACTGATCCGCAGAGTAGGCATCACATACAACGGCGACTCTACACTGTTTTATGGTAACTACAGCACGAATGATTCTATCGTAAGCAACCAGCTTCACGGTTACAGGCCAGAGCTTCCTTATAAAAATAATTCGATTCACTTCGCCTTTGCCGCTACTTCCTATGAAGGTAACGCTGATCTCACCTATCAATACTACCTGGAGAATTACGAGAACAACTGGTCGGAGTGGAATAGCAAGACACAGAAAGAATATACCAACCTGAAGGAAGGAAATTATACTTTCCATGTTCGTGCTCACAATGTAAATGGGGAATTGAGCAATGAGGCTACGTATACGTTCACCATACTACCTCCATGGTATCGTTCAGTATGGGCATATTCATTTTATGGTTTGTCGGTAATGGCGTTGTTGTTCACAGGCTTCAATTTACTGAATCGGAAATACCAGCGCGCACAAAGACTGCTGGAACGAAAACAACAGGAACAATTAAATCAGAAAGACACTGCGCTTGAAATGCTCTCGCAGCAATCGCAGGAAGAAATTACGCGTTTGCAAAATGAAAAACTGGAATCGGAACTGCAGCACATGAATAACGAGCTGGCCACATCCACCATGCATTTGCTGAACAAGAATGAATTTATTACCGGTATAAAAAATCAACTCGCCCACATTCTGAAGAAAAACGACAACGAAGAGGTAAAGAAGGAACTGGCACAGATTACGCGAAATATAGAGCAGAATATATCTGCCGATGCAGACTGGGTGCATTTTCAGTTTCACTTTGATCGCGTGCATGGCGATTTCACCAACCGCTTCAAGGCAGCATTTCCGGCATTGAGTCCGCAGGAAGTTAAACTAAGTGCTTATCTGCGCATGAACCTTTCTTCTAAGGAAATCGCGCAACTATTGAACATCTCGGTGCGCGGTGTGGAGATAAGCCGCTATCGCCTGCGAAAAAAGATACAACTCGACCGCAATAAGAACTTGCAGGATTTCATTCTGAACTTTTAAAATATATTCTTCATAAGAAAGGAGCAAAAACAAATTTGCTCCTTTCTCCGTTCTGGCTAAAGCCTGGGGCCATTCAATTCAAACTATTCGGGTTTTCTTAATTGGCAGCAGCCATATAAAAATTATCCTTATTATCAGGGCTATATTTCACGGTCACCTTAGCACCGCTAAATGCCATAACTATACTATAACTGCGGGGCTCCTTCGCGGAAGGTCTTAGCTTCGGTAAGGCTGAATTTACTTTTTAATGTACCAATATTAACTTCATATTCACCCTTCTCAACAATCCAGTGCAGGTCTTTGCCTACAAAGGCTATATCTCTTGCACCGAGTGTAAACGTTACCTTCTGCGATTCGCCGGGTTTCAATGTAATTTTTTCGAAACCGCGCAGGCGTTTTACATCAGGTGTAACGGAAGCATATAGATCAGAAACAAATAATTGTACTACCTCTTTCCCTTCGCGTGAGCCCGTATTCTTTACTGTTACAGAGACCGTAATTTTCTCATCGGGTGTAAAAGATGCTTTACTTACCTGCAAGTCGCTATAAGTAAAGGAAGTATAGCTTAATCCAAAACCAAAAGGATATTGAATGGCGAAGTCTGATTCATAATCGTATACACCTTGCATCTTGTTCTGCTCTTCGGATGGTTTGTGATCGTAGGTTACCAATGTGTTGGCATACATCGGGTATGTATAGGGAAGTTTACCGCTGGGGTTTACATTGCCATAGAGTACATCGGCAGCAGCATCGCCGCCAAGGTTGCCGGGTAAATATAAGTGTACTACAGCCTGCACATCTTTTTCAATGGCACTAATCAGCCTCGGGCGGCCTTCGTTCAACACAAGAATTACTGGCTTGCCGGTTTTATTCAAAGCTTTTACAAGCGCCAGTTGGTTAGCCGATAATGTAAGATCATGCAGGTCACCAGGTTTTTCAGTATAACTGTTCTCGCCTACGCACGCTACTATATAATCTACCGATGCAGCAGCTTTTACGGCAGCATCTATGTCTACATCTTTCTCTTCCCAGTATTTACCGCCATTATTGTAAGCTACTCCCTGTATGAATGTAATGTTCTGCTTGCCGCCTTTCAATTGAAGCGCTTCCAATATAGTGTTATATTTTTCACCAAACTCGTCTGCCTTCTCGCCTTGCCAGGAGTATGACCAGCCACCATTCAACGCACGCATGGTGTTAGCGTTGGGTCCTGTTACCAGTATCCTGGCAGTTTTCCTGAAAGGAAGAAGATTGTTATTATTTTTCAACAGCGTGATCGCTTCGGACGCTGCCTGATAGGCTGATTGTTCAAAAGCTTTGCTGCCGAACTCCGGATAATCTTTAAAGTTTGTTACCGGCTTCTCAAATAGCCCGAGGTCAAATTTCAGTGTGAGTATTCTGCGTACAGCATCATCGATGCGGCTCATGGGCACTTCACCTTCTTTTACCAACTCGATCAGGTAATCGCAGAAACGGAAGTTATAGGGGATCATCGACATGTCTATACCAGCGTTGATGGCGAGCTTAACAGCTTCTTTTTGTGTAGTCGCTACTTTATCACGATCATGAAGATTTTCGATATCCTTCCAGTCGGTAACCACTACGCCTTTAAAGCCAAGTTCTTCTTTCAACAGTTTGGTGAGTATATTTTGATCAGCATGCACGGGGATACCGTTGATCAACCCTGAGTTAATCATGATCGAATGTGCTCCTGCATCAATCGCTGCCTTGAAGGCAGGCAAGTGTCTTTCGCGCAATTCAATCTCCGGTATAAAGGCCGGTGTTCTGTCTTTCCCCGACTGGGGCACCTGGTATCCTAAAAAATGTTTCAGGGTAGATGCTACATGCTGCGGGTTTTTCACATCGCCACTTTTGCCTTCATATCCTTCTACCATCTGCTTGCCTAATTCTGAGGTGAGGTATACATCTTCACCAAAGGTTTCCCACAGGCGAGGGAAGCGTGGATCACGACCGAGGTCAAGCACAGGTGAAAAACTCCATGGTATAGCAGAGGCCCTTGTTTCATACGCACAAATTTCGGCACCATGTTTTACCAGCGCGCGATTCCATGTTGCCGCTTGCGCTATTTGCTGCGGAAAGAATGTAGCGCCAGCTGTGTACGTTGCGCCGTGTATAGCATCGATACCGTAAATAACCGGTATCTTCAACCGTGTTTCTTTTGTAGCAACTTCCTGTATCTGACTGATTATTTCATGCCACTTCTCTGTAGAGCGTGCACGGTTATTTGCTGTATTGAGCACAGAGCCAATCTTGTAGTCGATGAGCGCTTTCTTTACCCGCGCCATATCTATCTGCAACGGTTCATCACTTACATATTCGCTTTCGCCTTTGGTAATTACATCGAGTGTGACTTGCGCCATCTGCCCTACCTTTTCTTCCAGAGTCATTTTAGCGAGTAACGCTTCAGCCCTTTCGTTGGCGCTAACGGGTTGAACAGGTTGCTGTGCCTGAAATACAAACATCAGTACGAGGGAAAGGCACCAGGTGCCTGCAATTCTTTTCATTCTTGATTCATTTAATTGGGTATGTAAACGTAAAGGATTTTTTTCACAGTATATATACCGAAATGCGTCATCTTGCTCTAATGGCTCTGCTGAAATAGCAACAAGCTGCCGATGTTGCCATCAGAATAACGGCAAAAGAAGCCTTACACTGGATCGGTCAGGCCCATTACCATCACTATATCAGGCCAGCACGCTGTAAAATATATCCACAGTCGTATATAGTTTGATTACATCTATAGTCGCCCACAAAATTACCTAAGAAAAGATTAGCCAGAGTCCATTTACAACACTATCATCTGAAACAACACCGGGCGACTGAAATTATACCTGTCGCTGAATAAATATAGCGATAGCGATTCTGCTACGATCTCGTCAAACGGATTTACTTGTTTTGTGAAGTATTGCGTGTCAATGTCGGGCGAGGCATAGTTCCATGCATAGGGCACTCTATTGAACATCGTAGTGATTGATATACCGCAATGGGCGGACGGCAAACATGGAAGACAACTACCAGGAAATTGAAACTTACCAAAAGCGTAGGAAGTTGCGAGTGCACATTATACAGCGCGAGTTCAAGATCAATTGAGTCAGAATTTGAGTACAGATGTAATCAACGGCGTTGAGAAAAAAAGATGTGATCGCTGCTCATTACCCAACTGACAAGCGATTGAATGTTGAATGGCTAATAATGCTTACAGTGTAAACCATACGCTGGCCGGATGTACATTGAGCGGATCGCAGGTGAAGCAGTAAGAGACCGTGGACGCAGCGTATGCCGTACACCGCTATAGACGATCTTCCACCAGGACTCTATGATGATTGAGCTCAGCTCCGAGAAAGAATATTGGAGCAACTGGTTTATTATTACGTAATGAGGTTTGTCAACGATCATGCACATTCCGGCATGATCGTTGGCTTTTTATTTTTAGCCTTAATCAAGTTCGTACTCCACCATGTTGATGGCAAGGCCACACTCCTCCTGAAAATCTTCTCCTTCCATCAATATCTCGTCATCATCCGGATTGGGATAGTACCAGTTCACGGCTACTTCAGTACCACTATTCTGTAAATTCTTCAAGACGCGCAACATCTCCAGTATGGCACGCGATGAACTGGTATTAAAATAACTAAATCGCAGGTCGAGGTAAATTCCTTTTCCTCCGCTACGTGTGTAGGCCATGAACCATTCCGCGATCTTCTTATAAAACTCATAAGGCTCTTCCAGGTACGATTCTCCGGAAATGCTGCAACGGCCTGAGGCCGCTTCCAATTTTACGGATGGAGAGAAGTACACATCTCTTGATCCTTCCAGTATTAAATCTTCCATAGTCTTTGTAGTATCTACCTCAGCGTAAAGTATATTCATCACTATCCATTTTCCTCCTCCCCACTCTTTTCATCGTGACGCGATATGCTCACAGATATAGTAAAGAATGAATGATGGTCGTCAATCCGCTTAGCATCGATCTCCAACGGGAAATCTGACTTCAGTGCAACCTGTATCAGCCCTATATTTCCTCCTTTATGATCGGGGGCTATTTCTGCACTTCTGTACTTTCGCTTCATTGCGCGAAGACTTTCACGGTCCAGCTTATTGATCTCGGCACATTTCTCGATGATCTGTTCCAGTACATCATTCTTTACCATGTTACCCGACATGAGCGTATACATATCAGCTGTTTCATATACCGCCAGGGTTCCAACCCCCCACTTCACACGCTGTTCCATCGTGTTTTTCTCTGACGAGTACATGGAAACATTTTGTGCGAGCTCCATAAAAACAGCAAACAGACGCTTGCCTACTTTAGGAGAGTCAAAAACCTTCTTGCGTATCTTGTTTCCGATCTCGGCTAGAATCACGTCATCAAAAGGTCCCTTGTAATAGATGATGATGTCTTGTTCATTCATGGTGCTGTACAGATCCATTAACCTTGCATTCGTCTTGTCCATGTAGTATATCGCTGTATCTATAGTTTAGAGCTTTACGCCAATCACTGTTATATCGTCCCGCTGCTCTGCATCCCGCATGTGCGAGGCAAGTGCTTCTTCAAAATGTTGATGCTGATCCCGCATGTTCTTCTGATAGACAGTGTCGATCAGATTGCGCAGCCGCTTCTTATTATACCGAACACGATCCGGATTGTTCTGATCCGTAAATCCGTCCGTTGTCAAGTAAAGTATATCGCCTTTTTTCAGGATCACTTCGTGGTTGGTAAAATCACGGGCAGTACCTGCATTGGCACCCCCGATAGATTTACGATCGCCTTCCTGCTCTGACAGCGTTCCGTTCTGCATAATGTAGAGCGTTTGCTTGGCGCCGGCAAAAACGACTTTCACATTGTCTTTATCCAGAGGTTCAATCGTACAAATGCCGATGTCCATACCATCGTGGTTCTGACTTTCTTCCTGGCTTAATTTATAGCGGATGCTTTCGTGAAGGTTGTTGAGAATTGAGGCCGGATCAGTAAAGTTTCTTTGATTCACCAACTCATTCAATGAATTACTCCCCACTACCGACATCAACGCGCCTGGTACACCGTGCCCGGTGCAATCCACTACGGAAAGGATTCGTGTACTGCCTCGCTCCGCAGCCCAGTAAAAATCGCCTGATACTATATCTTTCGGCAGATACATGATAAAGTGCTCGGGAAACAACCGTTTCATCATACTATCAGGGGGAAGTATAGATTGCTGAATGCGTTGTGCATACCTTATGCTGAACGTAATTTTCTTGTGCTGCACTTCGAGCTGATCCTTTTGTTCGCTCAATACCTGCTGCGCAGCATTCAGCTCGGCCATGTTTTGTTGCAGTGCCTCGTTCTTTTCCTGTATCTCCTGTTGCTGCTGGCGCAGTTTCCGGTTAGCTCTTCGCTTCTGCAACAAGCTTATCACAATGATAGTTAATACCAATGCAAAAAGTGCTACAATCCAGTACCCTTTGGTGAGTTGTTCCTCTTTTAGTTTCTTATCTGTTTCAAGCAACTGAATAGTTTTCTTCTGCTGCTCGTCTTCCAATTGCTTTCGTTCCAGCTTTTGTTTCTGTAGCTCTTTCTCTTTTGCGAGCATGCTTATTTCACGGTCGCGCTTTTCTGCTTCCAGCTGTTGCTGTGCCAAGGCAAGCGCCTGCTCTGTACGCTCTTTCTCGAGTTGCTGGTTTTTATACTCGATCGCTTTCAGCGCCTGATCGCGCTTGATGATAGCAAGCTCCTTTTCTTTCAGCGCAATGTCGTTTTGCTGAAGCTTCAGTTCATTGTCTCTGCGCTCCGCTTCCAATACTTCGCGTTCCTGTTCTGCCAGCAGCGTGCGTATATCTTCTTCGGCCTGCTCGATCATCAACTGTCTTTGCAGCAATTGTTGCCTGCGTTCCTTCGCCTCTTTTGCCAGTTTATCTTTCAACGCTTTGTGCTTCTCCCCATATTGCTGTGCACGCGCAGGATTTCCTTCCTTCTCGTAGACGAGGCTCAATATCTTATAGCTGGTCTGCAACACCTCTTCAGCATGGTTGGCTTCTGCCAGCCGTATAGCATTGTTCACAGCTTTTAGCGCGCGTGAGGTATTGCCGCTTACATAATAAGTTGAAGCGAGATAATTATCGCTGTTAGCGATCTCGGTTTCATTTTTTTGTTTTTCACGGATTTTACGGGCGATGGTATACTGTTCGCGTGCCCGGGTATACTGTTTAAGATTAGTATAGGCAACGCCAACATTCTGATACAAGATGGCTTTATCATTGTCCGACAAATCTTTTGAGGGCTTGAGAAGAAGATCCGTTACCTTATTGAAGTACTCTACCGAAGTTTTCAGATCATCGGTTCGCTTGTAAATAAATCCCAGGTTATTATAGGCAGAAGAAAGGCCGGCTATATCATTGTTCTTCGTATAAATTGCGACCAGCTCGTTGTTATACTTTTGTGCCTGCCTGTATTGATTTGCTTTCTCGCACAGAGACGACAGTGTTTTGTATCCTTCAATTACTTTTTGATTCTGTGACTGCTCGCGATATATATCCTGCAATTGTGTTTGATAGCGAATAGCCTGCGGATAATCTTCCAACTGTACGCTGGCAAAAACCATATTCTCCAACAGGTTAGCTTTTTCTGAAGCATTATTCTTTCCGGCTTCAGCTTTTTTGTAAGCCAATTCAAAATACCGGATCGCCTGTGTATAGGCATCCTGTTCCAGGTATAGCGATCCTATCGCTGAATAGATGTGAACAAGCTGCCGATTGTCTTTCAGTATATCCAATGCCTTTACGGCTGAGAAGTAATGCCGCAAGGCATCACTGTATTCTTTCTTCTGCGCATAGGCTTCTGCCAGTAAGCGGTTCCCCGTGGCTTCACCACGTAAAAATGAATTTTTGCGAGCCAGCACAATGCCTTCTTTGGCAAGTGGTATGGCATTATCCGGCTGGCGCCGCCTTACCCAGTCTGCCGCACGGCCTATCATCTGGCTGGACATTACGGTATCCTGCGGCGTTTGTGCCTGCAGCGTAACGGCATATAGCTGCACCAGTAAATATACCGGCAGCAGGAGGCTATATCTATACTTCAGTTTCACAGGCATCTGGTTAGAAGTTGAGGTTAACGCCTACGAGGTATAGCGCAGGCACTTTATCAGAATAAATAAATTCCTTGCGGGAAGTGTTCGTAAAATTCCGTGCATTGATAAATACGGAATGCTCCTGCCAGAATTTATAAGACACTTTCAAATCAGGTATAACTTTCGAAGCAATCGACTCAGCACCACGATCGGTCTGCATGGTATATGTGCCATACATATACAGGCTCGTATTGATGGTCATGCGATCGAGCAGCGTGCGGAATGCAGCTGTAAGCCCTCCTACATAATCAGGAGTATAAATTTTATGGCTGGCGGTTGTATCATCACTGAATGTGGTCTTTTGCCACGTAGCAAACGCCCGTACTTTAAATTTGGACGAAACATTTGCCGAAAGACTGGCCGTAACACCCTGCCGTTTCAGTTTCGTGGCTGTATTGATCCACTCGCGCGTCAACACACCGGTCGAATCCTTGAAAGTTTTTTCAGATCGCAAGCCTGTATAGGTCGTTGTAAAATAAGCAGCGGATACTTGTATCTTATCACTTGCACTTACTCGCACACCTCCGGTTATATTACGAGTTTGTGTACCCGTGAGCGATGGATTAACGGTTCGTTGCCATGTACTTCCATCTATATTGGTACGTGTGCCTCCGTCAAACGCTTCATTGGCAAAGTTGCCAAGCGTGCCGGTAGCATAGCTTGCGTGCACCATAACTTTATCGATCGGACTATATCCTGCCGCAGCCTGGTAGTTCATAACCGTTTTCCTGTTGATACTATATACATCTCTGCGTATACCTCCATCGAGAGTGAGTTTGTCGTCTAGCAACGAAACTGCTGCTTTCAAAAATACGCCATAGTTATTAAAGCTTTTGTTACCGCTGATGATATCCGGATAACGGCTGTCGCCTGACTGGTGCGCGGTGTCGTCATAACCATTCATCTGGTAACTTAAACCGGGCATGATATGAAAATTCTTTTTGTTGAAATCGTAGAAGAGACGGGCATTCATTCTTTTGGCGTCAAATTGGTAGCCGGGATAGCCCGTAGCCAAATCCTGACTGCCAAACATATACGACACTTGCGCATGCAGATTATAAAAATTACCGTTGATGTTGGCCAGACTGAGCGATGAGGTTCTGCGGGCCAGCGCCAGTTCTTCAAAACCGCCATATATAGTTTGTGCTTCCGAATGCTGGGAAGAAAGGAAGGCATCGATCGTAAACTTTTCGCCAGACGTATAGCGTACAGACGAATTGAGTGCATAGTCCTGCCGGCCCAGGCTGCCATACAGATTTGTTTTTGCAGCTGTAGACTGATAGAACAACAACGAATCGGCTGCCACATAGCGATTCTGGCTATAGATATAGTCTGTGTCCTGAAAACGTCTCGTGCTGTTATAAGAACCTGAAAGGCGCACGAGAAACTTATCACGTATACCTGCTCCTACCGAAGCCTGACTGTAGGATGTATGTGCACCGGATGGTGAAATACTGCGCTGGGAAGTACCGGAAACGCCTATTTTGCCGCTTTCTGCAGACCGGGTAATAATATTGATAATACCACTGGCCGCATCACGACCAAAGAATACAGTGGAAGGGCTTTGCACTACTTCAATACGCTCAACATCCTGTAGGCTCACGGGAAGAGTTTCCCACAGCACACCTCCGTCGAACGCGTTGTTCACGGGAGTATTGTTGATCATCACCAGAACGGTTTTGCTGCGCGCATCGCGCAGGCCTTCGCCCGCAGGCAATGCTTCTCTGCCTTGTATATATACTTCATACATGCCGTTGGTTGTTTGCTGAACAAACAATCCGGGTACAAGTCGCAACACTTCAGGTATGGTAAGTGCTCCGGAGTTTTCGATCTCCTCCCGGGTAAGCACGGCAGCAGCATAGGGTGTACGCGCAATGTCCTCTTCGTAACCGGAAGCCGACTTGATCTTTACAGCAGCGTTACCTTCAAACTTCAGATTCAATATATCCTGCTCAACCGTAAATTTATACAGATCGGCAGAGTGATCCTGCGCGTTATCCTGTGCACCGGCAACACCGGAAAGCAGCAGCAATAAAGCCAGGCTATATATGCGGAAAGTGCTTATGTATCTTTTCATATCAAAAATCACATCCCGTAAATTCATAATTGAGTTTATAGTATCCCTTGCGCGCCAACGCTACATCACAGGAATTGACATCGTAAATGAACACTTCCTCTTCAGGAAAATCGGGATAGAAAGTTCCTCGCGCATATACCGGGTTGTTTAACCACAGATAGGGCTGAAAATTGTAGCCGGAAAAATCATCCAAGATAAATTGACGCAGCGGTTGAGGTATCAGCATCTTCGGATTGAACTTATCGTCATACCGCAACTGCGCCACCTCGTTTCCCTGGGCATCCAGTATTTTTACCGGGTTGCCGTTTGCATCCAGTTGATAATCCTGGTAAATGGACAGATTGACTCTGTCTGTGTCATTGTACTGACGGAAGCCTATAAGTGCTTGCTGATTATTATATATATAATCTTTCACACCATCCATCTGCCCGTCACCATTGAAATCAACCAAAGCGGATTGCATCAACCCGTTGCTGAATATCATACTGTCGCGTTCCAGCAAACTTCCATCCCTGGTAATATCCACGTGACCGATCATCCCTGCATCTGTATAGTAGACCAGCATGGTTTCGTAGCTATCAACAATGGATGTAATTCTTCCGGCATCATCATATAGAAAGGTAACTGACTCACCAAAGCCCGTAGTTATCTTGGAAAGCTTGCAGCTTGGAGATATACATGGCTTTACTTTTATTACATTGGAATATCCCGAGGTCTTCTCCAGGCGCTTGGCAGTTATGCGATAGTAATATGTTTGCCGGTAATCCAGGCCGTCTACTTCCAGTGAATCGCTTATAACTTCAATGCCATCATAGCCGCTTACCAATGCAGTAAAGTTTGAATCGGTCGCCACTTCCACGCGATAGCTGGCGGCATCTGATACAGTCTCCCAATGTGCCGTAAATTGAAATACTTTAATATTGGTAGCTGGTGTAGCCACAGGCGCATCTAGCGCAGCTGTTATAACGGTTATGGTGTTTGAATTGCCCGATATAGTATTGCCTTTTTGTGCGCGTACACGGTAGTAATATTGTTTTTCTACAGCAAGACCGGTGATTTGTAAATGGGTATCATTTACTTCGCGCGATTGATACGCTTCCACATAGCTACTAAATTGTGCATCGGTCGATACATCAACCAGGTAGGTGGAACTTCCTAACACTGGTTTCCATGAAGCCACAAAACTTGTAGACATTACTGCCGTGGCATCCAATGCAATGGGCACGGGCTGAATGAAATCAGTTTCAGGAACACTGCAACCGCACAACAACCACGCAAACAGCAACCCTAGTCCGCTGCAGGTTCCTGAAAAAGTATATAGTTTCTTCCTCATATGCACCATGTATAACTTTTTGTGCGACCCCTCAAAACAGTATACCAGATCAATAACGGTATGTATCTGTTCCTCCTGATCATCAAAGTGAAACGCTTTGCAAAGGTACAATTAAAGAGGGCATAGCAGCCCTAAAAAGAATACCGAGAACCGTCTACGTGAGATTACAGAGACAAGTGTCTGTAATCTACAGGTACAGGGAAAAAAGACAAAAAAAATTACGAAATGAAAGATCGCCTTCTGTTTCAAAATTTCCAATAGCAAAGGTCTATCATTATAAATAATTCCCCTTTGCGCTTAGTCGTTTTTTCATAAAGACCGTACTGGTGCTCAGATGGAATTTGCTTTGATCACCGTTTCGCGAATCACGCCATCGAGTTTGTGTGCAGTTTGTTCCAGCATGCCAATGATTTTACGATTGTCTTCTGTCATGGATGCTTTGTCGAGTATACTGATGAGCCCCAGTATTGTAGCCACCGGCTGACGTGTGTGATGTGATTGTATCCACGATATTTGTTGCAGAATTTCCGTCTGCATATCGATCTGCAGTTCGTATAACTTTCGATCCGTTATATCCACTACGCGAAGCGCAACACCAATAGCTTTACCATGGTCATATACAGGAGTATATTCTGAACGCACCCAGTTAGAAAGCTGCATGTTGGGGTATACAATTTCACGTTCTGTTGTTACCTGCTCGCCCGAGTGAAGAGCCTTTTCAAAATTTATCTGAAATGATGTAAAGACATCATCACCGTTATCAAGTTTGTAATTCAAAATGCTATCACCCAACCGCAACTCGCGGCCGTACATGACGCGACTTACTTCCAATGCTTTTTTGTTGAAGAAAATGATCCTGTAATCCGGAGCAACCAGAAAGATAGACGACTGCGTACTATCAAACATAGCCTGCAATACCTGGCGCGATAGCTCGAGTTGTTTATGGATGCTTTTGATCTCGTGTATGCGATCATTAACTTCTGCTTCAAGCTCTTGCCGTTTGCTGCGTACAAATTCCAGCAGGTCATTTTTAAATACCAATCCTTCAAATTGATCTTCCTGAAAAACAGGAAGCACTTCCGATTGCTCTTGTTGCATGAGCAGCAAGGCTTCATCTACCGATGTACGGAGTGACAGCATGGGCTTGGTTGAAAGACAATCAATCACCAGGGTATGTGGACGCTGAAGAATATCCAGAGTTGTTAGTACACCAAGGTGATTGTGATGTTCGTCCTGTACAACCAGTGCGGTATGTTCTAACAGGTTTTCCCTGATCGCTTTTATACCCTCGTATGCTTGTATGGTGTGGAAATTCCGCCTGACAAAAAAAGAAATATTCATCAGAGTTCCTGTTCGATATTGGAGTAAGATATAGCCACTCTGAAATCAACCTTGAGCAGTTCACTATCAGACACAAACGGAAATACCTTGTCTTCAAGGATAACGATAATCTTTTCCTGAGGCATTTTGGTAAGTATTCGCTTATTGACAAATACTGCCTCTACATTTTTATGATTGACTTCAATAATCTCAAAACCATTGGGTACCAACAGCTCAAACGATTTCAGCATGCCGAGCTTACCATGTTGTGAATTTTTACCGAGGATCAGGATGTCCTGGAAGGGCGGTAGTTTGATCTCTTCAAACGACAGGTTGATAGAGTACTTAGCACTGTTACTCTTATTCATTTCGGATTAAAGACATATAGTACAAGGGCTAAATATACGTTGCATATAACAATAATCTGTTACCGGCTTAACTGTTTCTATAACACACTTATTGAGTGGTATATACAGCAGATATTAGTCACGTTAGATGTGTGACTACAAATATACTTTTGGTACTATTCCGAATGTTTTAGTAATGGTCACGGAATCAAACAAAGAATGCAGTTTAAACATATAATTTACTGAAGCGCCTCGTGATTCAGCATATTACCTTCTATAATATCATCATCACGTTGTCGTGCAAAGGCCAGGCAACAACTTTGTGGAGATCAAGCCGGTTGTTTGCGGGCTGCAAACTTCTTCCGCGATTTAGTGATAGCATCGTAATTCTTAACCGCCCACTGAACGAGCCCTTCTACGTGCGGCAGCAGGCTCTTGCCCAACTCGGTAAGATCGTATTCCACACGTGGCGGTATTTCCGGGTAATGTTTGCGCACCACCATGCCGTCTGCCTCAAGCGTTCGCAGTGTAACTGTTAGCATTTTTTGCGATATATCGCCGATGGTTTGAGCTATTTCATTAAAACGCATGGCTTCTTTGTTCTCTCCCAACACTAGAATCACCAGGATAGACCACTTGTCGCCAAACCGATCGAGCACATTGCGGATGGGGCAATGGGACAGTGCCGAAAAATCTTCAGGCTTTTTTCGCATCATAACACACTGAATTTCAACTATGGTTACTTATAGGTAAGTTACTGAGGTGTAGGTCACCTCTTGCGCATCCAGGCGGTATCCGTTTACCTTTGAGTATCCAAAAGTAACTAAATACCTGTTGGATTGCAACTTTCAATGATTATAACAAAAGTTGTATCTACAGCAATTGTAGAGTTGATAAATATTGAAAACTTATATTTTAAAAATATGGAACTCACGGTAACGAGTTTCAGTTATTGGCAAATACTGTTGCGGTTTATATGTAAATATAGCCTGGATGTGGTATACGCTATAGCCGGTTTGTTAACGATTTCTTAATTTAGAACAACTGGCAAAGTAATTGTATTGATCGCTGCAGCTAAAAAATTTAAAGATCGCATGAAACCATATATATTCGGTGCTCATGAGATTTGGAAACCAAAACCGGATACACGAATATTGCAAAAACATCTTGTAACTATAATTTAAATTTAAACTGTTAAACAAAAATCAATTATCCATGAAAAAACTAACACTAACCGCAATTGCCTTTGTTTTTGCTGTGTCTGCATTTGCTCAGACCTGGTCACTCGATCCAGCTCACTCTAAACTTGGCTTTGGCGTTACTCACTTAATGATCTCCAACGTAGAAGGTTCTTTCAAGTCTTTCAACGCCAAAATCACTTCTTCTAAAGAAGATTTTTCTGATGCTGTCATTGAATTGACTGCTGATGTTAACTCCATCAACACAGACAACGATCAACGCGATGGCCACCTGAAAGGTGCTGACTTCTTCGATGCCGCTCAATTCCCTACGCTTTCTTTCAAGAGCACATCTTTCAAGAAGAAAGGCAAGAACACATACACACTGGCTGGTAACCTTACCCTGCATGGTGTAACCAAACCAGTTACCCTTGAAGTTACTTTCAACGGTACAGCAGTTCACCCTTACACTAAGAAAACGATGGCTGGTTTCAAAGTAACTGGCACTCTGAAACGTTCAGATTTCGGAATTGGTGCTTCTACACCCGGTGCTGTTGTAAGCGATGAAGTTACAATCTCTGCTAACACAGAATTTGCAAAAGACTAATTTCGGTTGCCCCGATCTAATAAAAATAGCTACGCGCATTGCGTAGCTATTTTCATTTACGGCCACTTTCAGTTGCCAACACTACATTACACGACTGCTTCGTCTCCGCTCCCATACGTAACAAAGTATGGCTGTGCATGCCATCGTCAATACGATCCACAAAGCGTGTTTTGCCATAACTTCCATGATGTATGAGACAGGACTGCCTATTGCAAGTGTGCGTTCCAACAGCCAGCCTGCGGCCGCTATAGCGGCAATTCCTGCCGCCACGGTACGAAATATGGCATATATACTAGTCTGGCTTAACAATATCAACCACGGCACGACAGACAATACCACTGCTAGCTGCATCAGCTCAATGCCGATGTTAAAGCTCAGAATGCTTAACGCCATGTGCGCAGGAACAAGATTCAGGTTAGCCAGCGTTCCCGCAAAGGCAAGGCCGTGCACCAAACCAAAACCTCCGGCTACATATAGCTCGCGCCCTGCAAACAATGGACGCCACGCATGTATAGCAGATACCAGTATTGAAAATGCGATGACAATTTCCACAGGTTGTGGAGGCAACTGAAGCCAGCCTATAGCACCTGCCAGCAGTGTAACCGAATGCCCGATGGTAAACGCAGTGATTACTGTGAGCAGATGTGTTATACTATACTTTATGCCTCCGAATTTATCCCATCGTTTTCCCTGCAACAGCAGAGGTGCCGGCAACAAGAGTGTGAGCAGGAATAAAAGGTGATCAGTACCTTCTGCAATATGATTGACACCGAGCGCGATCATATTCTTACAGCCATTCCACCAACTGCCACGTGTCTGGTCGATCTTCATCGCGAAGATCTGTCCGCTATAGGTATCCATTCGTATGGCACCCATCTCTACCGGGTGTTCGGCATCTATACCAGCTTCCCAATCATTTCGTATAGAAACCATAGCGAAGTGCGTTACCACCTGGTGCATAATCACATCATAACGCAGAATAAACTTCCTGCTGTCAGCATCGGCCGGTGGCTGCATACGCAACTGAACAATCAGCTCTTGTATCGGCCCGCTATATCCTTGCTCTGCTGGGGCTACGTATATGTTGCGTACGGTTACCGTCCACAGGTGCTGATCTTCCGTTTCGGGTTTGATGTGCGCCAGCAGGTAAGCCTCCAACTCCTTCCCCAACCTCGCTACCAGTGTCTCAGAATCATTGCGCAAATCCTTACCGAAAGCAAGTTCGAGTTCACTCAATGGCAACTGAAGCTCCGCATCCACACCATCAGGCTGCACATCCAACAGCATTACGGTATTAGGAGACTGATGTGCTTCTATACTGCTATGCGAAAGAAATCCGAACAGCATGATCAATGTAGTAAACAGTCGCACAAGGCGACTGTTTGAAACTTTAGGCGTGGCCACGATAAACAAAGATTATAGTCCGAGGTAATCGCGGGTATGATCGCGGTATACGCTGTGATAGTGTATCTCAGAAGGATATACTACACCTGTCTGACAAATAAACTCGATCCATACACTCGGGCCATCGATACGCACATAATCGGTGTTGGTAGTAAAGAAAGAGCTGGCATTACCTGATGTGCCGCTGTTATTGCTGGCGTAGGTTACATACGTATTGGCCAGTTCATCGCTATAGATTGAAGTAAACTTCGCCGTAGCATCTGCATCCATATCATTCAGCCACGGGGCCATGGCCGCCAATACTTTTGCCTGTGTGGCAGCACTCAGTGTACTTACTTTTATACCTTGCTTGGTAGCAGGCATGGTGTTGGTAGTACTTCCCGGTACCATCAATACATCAGAGAAAGTAGAAGATATTTTAGCACTCGCCAGTTCTGATGCTGTAAAGGATGCCAGCATATCGGCCATCACAGAACGCTCGGAAGCAAGCGGCGCATATGTAGTTACACCGGTTGTCCACGTCTTCGGTTCTATACCCTGGTGTGAAGGGGTAACACTCACCACTACACCATCAGTATAGGTTATATTCTGTGCATAGTGGTGACCACCGAATTGCAACATCCACGTTCCGCTTGTACTCGGCGTACCTAAGAATGCAATGACATAGTTACCGGAAGAGTAACTGTTGCTGTTGCCGCTCTTGGTTCCCAACACATCATCGGCAGCGTTGATCTGTGTGAACTCGCTATACCCCTCATCGGTAGTAGTACCGGATGCAGCCTGTATCACCGCTTTGGCAGCTGCCAATTGTGTTGAGGTAAGCGAGCTGAAAGCCAATCCATTTCGGCAGCTCAATCCGCAAGGCAGGTTCGACCAGCGTTTGGCATTCTCCAATGTATAGGCAATCTGCAGCGAAGCGATCTGTGTCGATGTAAGCGTTGCCTTGAATGCTTCTGCCAGACAAACCACTTTCGCAGGTATAGTCGTAGCTGAGCTGCAATCTGCAGTAGCGGCTGTGGTTACCGTAAAATCATCTGCAGACGTTGCTATGGTGCTGCTCGTATTTACCGTTACGGTGATCTTGCCTGTAGTAGCACCGCTCGGCACTGTTACGGTAAGCTGTGTAGCAGTCGCTGCTGATACCGTTGCTGCCACGCCGTTAAAACTTACTATATTGTTAGCTGCTGTAGTGCTAAAATTTGTACCGGTAATGGTTACTGTGGTTCCCTCTGATCCGCTGGTGGGCGTGAAGCTGGTAATCGTTGGCGCACTGGTAGTAGTAGTGGTTACAGTGAAATCGCTTGTGGATGTAACCGATACACCGTCTACAGTAACTACAATCTTACCCGTAGTAGCACCACTCGGTACAGTTACGGTAAGTTGGGTGGCAGTAGCAGCGCTAACCGTAGCAACAACACCATTGAAAGTAACCGTATTACTCGCAGCGGTTGTACTGAAATTTGTTCCGGTAATAATTACCGTTGTACCAACAACACCGCTGGCGGGTGTAAAGCTGGTAATGGTAGGCGATACTGTAGATGCATCATCATTATCATCGCTACAGGCAGTAAATAAAAACATGGCAGTGGTAATAATTACCACCACACACGTGATGATGGCCGGCCAGGCCAGGATTCGTTTGTTCATGCGTTTGGCTTTTAAGGTTTGTTAATTTTTCGGGGCCTTTGATCAGGCAGCTGGTATATTTCAGCCATCTGCCTTTCATTATTCCCGAAACGCCAAACGTAAACGCAATCTTTCAACCCCATCCGAGCTTAGCGATGAATGCGATATTTTCTGCGAAGAACGAGGGGACGTGTTTAAATGTGCATGGACTTACGTGTGTACGTTCGATATACGTACACACGTACTAACATTACAACGTAAAAGAAACGCCCACTATCCCATTTACCCACGAAACAGGCTGTCTGGTTACGAGGCGGCCAGCGGTGTTGGTTCTGTTTTCGTTATCGACCGATATACCGTTGGATTTGAAATAGTCGGCACGGAAAAGGAAGCCGAGGTGATCGCTAAGTGCATACCGAAAGCCTGCTCCTACCTGCCAGCCAAACGCAGATGCCGCTGAACTCTTTTGTGTGAACGATGATTGATCTTCCAGTTGCACCGTTACTTCAGGTGTTGATATACTTTTAATTATACCAGCCATAGCGCGCACATCCACAGTAAGTTTACTCAGCGGCAACGAGAATTGCGGACCTGCCAGCACGTTGAGTGAACGATACCGTTTACTTGTACTTACGGTTGACTCATCAACGGCAAAGGCATCGGTATAACTATCGCCTAATGTACTTGCATCGGATTTGCTGAGTGCGCCATGATCGGCAAAATACACTGTACCCACTACACCGAATTTTGGAAGTATATAATAGGCACCTTCTATACCTGCTGCAAAACCAGTTTTGGCAAAGCCAGCGGAATTATTCCAGTGATTAAAGGAACCGGCATCGGCTTTGGAATAAGCCCCTACGGGTGTGGAGGCACCAGCTGTAATCGCTATATAGTGTAATTTATTCTGCGCGTTAGCGGAGGCTATCGCCAGTAATGTTATAGTGAGAATGATGAATGATCTTGCTGTCATGACTATTCTGTTTACTTGCATGATAATGATTATTGAATGCTTACGTTAAATCCTACATCGAGGTCGGTTGAACCGGGAGCGAAAGTACCATCCTTCACGTTGGGCTGGTGGCGCAACACAATACGCAACCAACCGGAGCTTGCTGCACCGGTTACGAATTTCGATTCAAGTCCTATAGGATATTGTTGTGGATTGGAGTCATGGTCGGTTATAGTTACCGCGAGATTCAGATCGTTGCCTGAAGGTATAGGCGTAGGTATAGGCTCGGGGTATAGATCGTTTGGATCAGCCGGATAATTATTGGGTATTACCAACGCGTGGCTCGTAGGCAATGACTGATAGAAGAACAGGTGATAATTTGAACGCTCTTTAATCTCTGCTGATACATTGAACACGGGGTCTTGTGTTTTATCCAGCAACACCAATGAAGCGGTATAGGTTGCGTTTGCTTTCAGCTTAAGATTGGCCAGGCTTACATCAACCGGTTTGGGATTGCCGTTGTTATCCAGCAGTTGCTCCCATTGAGCGGTAGGGGCATCGGAAGCATCGGCTACATTTACCAGTTTAAGCTGCACCGTGGTTAGTGCTTCGTTGGAAATAGTAGGCGACACAACTTGTTCGTCTTTGTTGCAGGAAAAGATCACAACGGCACTCAGCGCTATGATGGAAAGTGTTTTGAGTTTGATCATATTTTGTTTCATTAATTATTCTTGTTTATGAGGTATAGCAAAAGGCATCCGTATACGTAACATAAAATTGCGGCCAGGCTCATCGGTAAAATACCGGAAGCGGTCCATGTAGTCGCGATAAGCAACGTTGAATATATTATTAATCGAGAAAGTGATGTTTATCTGTTGCTTTCCTGCCGGTACCGAAAAGCCCATATGGGCATTTACGAGCATATAGCCCGGTGGCGGTGTCAGGTAATCGCTATTGGCAGGGACACGCTTCTGGCGCGCTGTATATACATTGGCAATACTGATGTAGAGTTGACGAACTCCACCAACATTGCCGAGACCACAGCGCAATGAATTTTCAAACCGGTTGGCCGGAATCAGTTGCAGGTAGTCATCAATTGTTTTGTTCCAGGCATAAAGCAAGGATATCTTCGAGGTAAAGCTTAGCGAGTCTGCCAGTTTATAGGTTCCGGAGAAATCGACTCCGCGAAAGCGTGCATTCACCTGTGTATAGGTAAACGTGGGATACGAGCCACGAACGGTATGTATATACTTCAGGTCTGGCTTCAAGTATATATATCCATCGATAATATTGTTATAAAAACCAACCTCACCATGAAACTTCTCCGTATCGAAATGCAATGACGTACTGAAGTTGTAAGCACGCTCCGAATGCAGGTTGGGGTTACCTATCTCATAGGCAACAGCACTCTGGTGCACTCCTTGCGACATTAATTCATTTACTGTAGGTGCACGCCACGCGGTTCCTATATTTACTGACCACGACAGGTTAGGCATTAAATAATACTGGGATCCGATCGTACCTGTCACGTTGTTAAAATCCCAGGTGGGTGTAATCACCCGGGCGGTATTGTTATCCAATGTATATACACGGAGCCAACGATAGTCGTAACGTGCACCGGCTTCCAGCACAAGCCGCTCACTGGTCCATTTACCAATATAAAATATACCGCCACCGTAATTCCGGAAATTAGGGATCAGCATTTCATATTGCCGCACGTTGCCTTGTGTGATACCGTTGAATCCAACCGTGCCTGTATATTTACCAATTGCAGCATGCTTGTAAAGAATGTCGGCTGTGTGTGTTACCAGGCGCAGGTATAGTTCCGGATTCAATCGTCCGCTCAGCGGCACATAGTCGTATTCAGAACGTTCATTTTGCTGGCGCGCTACAATCACATCTACACGACTCTCATTCCCGAATATCCAATAGCCGCTGGCCTTCACCAGTTCATGCTTCACCTGCTGATAAGGTCTGTCTATCTTATAAGTAAAGTATGAGGGTGTGATAGGCTCCGGTCTTTCGATCGCAGCCTGTATATCCGCGATCGTTTCAGCATGTGTACCAGTAAAAATACCAAGCCTGGTATTAAACTGACTATAGTATACCTCGCCTCCATAATTCTTATGCTTATAAGCCAATGCACCAGAGAAGTTTGCTTCCTGAAAGCCGGAGTTCTCCAGGTAATAATGCGGTGTTCGTGAATTGCCGGCCCTTCGGAATGTACCTTGGGCACGCCAACTGAGTCCGGCGATTTTTTTATCAAATGCTCCCTCCACAATGCCGGAAACTGCCCCCATGCGGTTGTTGCTGGCACCGACCATATTTACTTCACCTTGCACGCCTGGTGCGGTTGGCAAAGCCGATGGCTCCACTAAAATTACTCCGCCTATTGCATCAGAACCATAGCGTGTACTGGCTGCACCTCGCACAACGGAAAGCCTGGTGGCCACAAATGGATCGATCTCCGGAGCGTGCTCCGATCCCCATTGCTGCCCTTCCTGTCGCACCCCATTGTTGAAGATGAGAATCCGGTTGCTGTGTAAACCATGAATAACGGGTTTAAAAATAGTGGGGCCGGATTGCAACGTATATACCCCGGGCACGCCTTTCAGCGCTTCACCCAAGGTAGTGCCCCGCACTGTGTTCAGTTCTTCATTCACAATCTCTGCTACCGACTGCGACACCAGTGCACGATCGTCTTCCCTCCTGCCGTGGATCTCAACTTCTGTAATGGCAGTGGTAACCTGCTTCAGGTAAAAATTCTGTGTTACATTACCTGCGATGGTGAGGCGCAAAGTGTCACTCTCGTAGCCCAGCAAAGTACAGATCACCGAATAGCTACCGGCACACAACGCATTTACCTGGTAAGTTCCGGTGGCATCAGCCGTTGCACCATGATTATCTTGTATATATACTGCCGCAAACGGCAGTGGTTGCTTCGTTTCTGCATCATATACATTTCCCTTTACCAGGAAGGAACAGGTGTCTTGCGACCAGGCACAGGCCGGTATAAACAGGACTACCCAAAACATTTTTATAAATGATTTCACGTGCTATAGAAAAATTGTAACGACAGAAGATTGCGCCTCCGGAAAATGCAACTGAACATGACCGCTGTGCGATCAATTCAAAAAAATTCTACGTGGAATTATAGTATGGCTACAGGAGGAGCCCGGCCCTGTGTAAAGGCGGTAAATGAACAGGCAAGGTCGGTAACAGACTCATGACCTTCCGTTTTGATAAAGATTTGTTCTGTTGGCTGCACTACCGGCTGGAAGAACAACCCAGACATGATCTCCAGCGAACATACCTTACAATGTTGTACGTGCTTTTGAAGTGTTGTCTTGTTCTGTTGCTCCAGGCCCGCACGGAAGCGATAGCCTTGGTGATCGTGAAAGAAGTTCAGCGCCACCTGGCTAAATAGCAGTACTGCTACCAGGCTTAATGAAAGGGCACGATAAACGATCTTTCGCTTCACAAGTATTGAATAATGAGACAAAGGTAAAAATCTAAAACATTCCTGCAACAACGTTGCACCCATGTTTTCTACAAATTCCGTGAACAGCTATAAAAAACAAAAGCCGTCCGGAATGACTTCCGGTCGGCTTATAACAATAGCACACTGTATTTAATTTATTTCACCAGCTCCATATCTTTAATGCCATCGAATGAAGGTTGAATTACCCAGTCACCTTTGGTATCAATCATCCCCCACTTATCGCCCTGCCTGGCAGCTGCATAACCATTTTTAAAATCGCGTGTAGCATCAAACTTCGGTGCAATCACCCACTCGCCTTTCGTGTTAAAGAAACCAACCTTATCGTTCTTTCTTCCCTGTGCAAGCCCGTTAGAGAAATCACCCCACAGGTTTGTGTCTTTTACATATACTATATTTCCTGTCTTGCTTACATACGCCCACTGGTCGCCCGTCTTCACGCGTGCCATACCACTTTTGGCATCAAATTCCTTGGCAACATCAAACTGCGGCTTGATAACCCATTCGCCAGCCGGATTTATATAGCCCACTTTCTTCTCCATGTTCTTGGCCCACGCCAAACCACCGGAAAAATATCCAACACTTTCAAACTGCGCCGGTATCGCTACAGTACCTTGTTCGTTTATAAATCCAAACTTTTTATCAGCAGTTCGGTAAGGAGCGAGTCCCTCAGCAAATCCTTTTACATCCTGCAAGCCTGGTATATTTACAACCGTCTCTTCACCTCGTGTATTTAGTATTATAAATTTGTCGTCCTTCTGCACCACCGTATGGCCTCCGTTAAAGCCCAGTACATGATCGTATTTGGCTGGTATAGAAACTTTGCCACTCGTATTCATATAGCCCCACTTCTCACCCTGGCGGATTGGCACGAGGCCATCGTCAAAACCTTTCAGGTCGAAACCAAGGCCATCAATCAACTTGAAGTCTTTCACTTCTGTAGCAAGCTTCTCTCCTTTTGTGTTAATGAAATAATACTGGCGCGCTTTAGTATCATAGATCGGAGCATATCCATCGGCCGAAAATTCATAGCACTTCTCATACTGTGGCTCAATGATGATCTCGCCTTTTATGTTGGCGTAGCCCCACTTCTTGGAATCAGCTGGTTTTACTTGTGTAACCAGGGTTTGTGCAAATGCATGCCACCCGATAATCATCAGGCATGCAAGGCTGTAGAGGTTTTTCTTTTTCATACGGGTATAACTTTTAAATAGAGTAATTCAGTCCTGCGAATAGTACGTAAACCACCAGCAAATGTTATACTACCTCACCAAGCCAACGTCCCTTCCGGCGGTGAATCTAAGTTACAGTATACCGAGCTATATTCCCAGTTGAAAATTAAAGCCTTGTACTTACGGCATTTATCTTAACTTTAAGTTTTAAAAAATCTGCCAATCGTTCATAAGACAAAGTATACCTGCAGGGATGATTGAGAGATCAGTAAAAAACACACCGTGAACTTTCTTCATAAGCTGATATCAGAAGTACGGGCGCTGCATCGCGTGATGATTGCTCTTGTGTTTACAGCTATTGCTTTTCCGCTGGTATATACAGCCCATGTATATCCTCTCGTGCAATATATATTGCTCTGGGATGTGTTTGCTGTATTCTTTTTACTGACGAGCTGGGTCATCTTCTTCCATCACTCCACTATGCAAATACAAAAGATTGCTGCGCGTGAAGACAGTAGTCGCTTCTTTCTATTCCTTTTAGTCGTGATTGCTTCGCTGGCAAGTATGCTTACGGTGTTGTTTCTGGTTATGGCCCGTAATTCTTCCTATAACAATCATGCAATTTACCTCCCGGCCGCTATTGCCGGTATGCTGCTGTCATGGGCCATGGTACACACGGTTTTCACCTTTCACTACGCACATTTATACTATGATCATCGCTCTATCGCAATGCGTAACACACGAAGCAAAGGCCTCGCCTTTCCCGGCGAACAAAATCCGGATTACCTGGACTTCGCCTATTTTTCGTTTGTGATCGGAATGACCTTTCAGGTGTCGGATGTGAATGTAACCTCCCGGAGGATAAGACGCAATGTATTCTTACACGGGCTGCTTTCCTTTGCACTCAATACATTTGTAGTAGCCCTTACCATCAACCTCATTGCCGGAAGTACCTGAGTGGCTTACGAAACATACTGTTAATGTTTTGTTGATATTCTCTTTCATTCGTATTGCCGTTGCTCTTCTACATTTGCTGCCAAATTTTTCAAGACACCATGCATGTTTTAGTGGTTGATGATGTTCAGGTCGACAGGTTTATTTTGAAAAAGTTGTTGTTGCCATCCTATGGCGTCACTACGCTCTCTTCCTCGAAAGAGGCTATTGCCTTTGCCCTTAGCCATACATTTGATATTGCGTTATTAAATGTAACACTGAAAGAAGATATGGATTGTCTGGAATTACTATCCGATCTGCGCAACATTAGTCCTGTACCATTCAAGGCATTTGCCACCTCATGCCATGTAGACCGGCTACGCCACAGAAAATTACTGCAATCCGGTTTTCTATCGGTTATGCTAAAGCCATTTGACATAGACCGGTTCAATCAACTGGTACACTATCATACACCATCCATGGTTGCACTTTGATCCGTCCATCCTGTTTCCCGGGGCAAACGGCTCTGATTTGTTTACATTTGATCGCAATACAATAGTTTCCTGACCATCTTCCGACTATGAAAAAATTTCTCGTGCTGTTCATTACCGTAGCAGCAACCCATGCAGGCTTCGCACAAACGTACACCTCTGTTTCTATTCACGCACACAACGACTATGTACAGCCTATTCCATTCTTTACCGCCTATTACCAGCAGGTAGGATCAATAGAAGCTGACATATTTCTTCAACGTGGTGAGCTTTATGTAGCGCATACCGACAAAGAGATTACTCCTGAGAGAACGCTGGATAAATTATACCTGGCACCACTTGCCGAAAAAATTAAATTTCACAATGGTGCAGTATACGCCAAAGGCACTCCACTCAATCTGCTCATCGACCTGAAGACAGAAGGTATACCTACATTGCAAGCACTGGTTCAAAAACTGAAGAAGTATCCATCCCTGACTAACTGTGCTGCGCTTACCATTACGGTGAGTGGCTCCGTTCCTGATCCGGCACGCTGGTCAGAGTTCCCTGCCTATATTCATTTTGATGGACGTCCGGGTGTCGCTTATACACCGCAGCAACTGGCACGTGTCAGTATGATCAGTGATGACTTCTCACGCTATACTGCCTGGAATGGCAAAGGCATTATTGTAGCTGCTGATAAGAAGAAGATACTGGATGTTATTGCCAGCGTGCATGCACTTGATAAGAAAATTCGCTTCTGGGCTACGCCCGATCATGTTAATGCATGGCGCGTGTTGCAAAAGTTACAGGTTGACTATATCGGCACTGATAATGTAACTGCTCTTGCTACCTTCATCACGAAAGCACCGGAAATGTCTTTTCAGAATGATACATTTCACAACGTGCATCAACCTGTAGCAGCACACACTACGGCTGTAGCCAGGCGTGTTATTCTGTTGATTGGCGATGGCATGGGGCTAACGCAGATGTATGCCGGCTATACCGCCAACGGTGCGAAGCTTAATCTTTTTACCATTCCAACAATTGGATTCTCCATAACCTATTCAGCCGATAACTATATTACTGATTCTGCAGCAGGTGCTACTGCCATGGCATCGGGTATTAAAACCCGTAACCGCGCTGTAGGTGTTGACAGTACCGGCAGAGCATTGCCTACCATCGCCGATCTGGCACATGAAAACAAATTTAAAACTGCTGTGATCTCTGCAGGCGATATAACCGATGCTACACCGGCAGCATTCTACGCACATGCGCCTGACCGTGCTTCGAGCGAAGCGATTGCCAGTGATTTTATTTCCGGTAACGTAGATATACTCATGGGCGGTGGCGTTACACACTTCACCACGCGTAAAGATGGCACCTCACTCGCGCCCATGTTGCAACGAAACGGATATACTGTGGCCACAAGCCTCCAAGCTATGGATACGATACGCTCTTCCAAATATATAGTACTCGACAATGCTGCTGCACGCACTATGAAGCAAGGCCGCGGTAATTTTCTGACAAAGGCTTTGCAGAAATCACTCAACACCTTTACCAGGGATAACAGCAACTTCTTTATCATGGTTGAAGGTGCGCAGATCGATCACGGTGGTCATGCCAACAACATGGAGTTCGTTGTACGCGAAATGCTCGACTTCGATGAAGCGATTGGCGCAGCCATGCAATTTGTAGATCAACATCCGGAAACATTGCTGGTAGTAACTGCCGATCATGAAACCGGGGGCCTTACCTTGCTTGATGGCGACATGAAGAAAGGATATGTATATGGTAATTTCAGCACACCCGATCATACTTCCGTAATGGTGCCCGTATTTGCCTACGGAGCTGGCGCTACCAACTTTGCCGGAGTATACGAGAACACTGCGATCTTTGAGAAGATCGTACAGATCATGAATATAGGGAACTGATGATGTTTATCCGTTACAGGTTACAGGTTACATGTTAATCGTTATCTGTGTTTAGTAATTAAGCATCAAGCGCAGAGCCTTCCGCCTGACTCGATGGAGATACTAACTCGTGCGTCAATGAAAACATCTGATACCACGATTAACGTGTAACGGATAATAGCTATCGTCTCCTCAAAAAGAGAATTAACCCAAGCACCGAGGCAGTAAGCA
>NZ_DAIQRQ010000005.1:109748-131449 GCF_036786105.1 Ohtaekwangia sp. | reverse complement strand
AATAGCTATCGTCTCCTCAAAAAGAGAATTAACCCAAGCACCGAGGCAGTAAGCACTCCGAGAGCAGAAATCAGCATAACACCATCGCGAATGTTTTTACCTGCCCAATCCATGAACAAGTATTTATGGAACACTGCAAATGTATAGCCTTCATTGCGGTCAGCATCTTCCATGCGTGCAGCCAGTCGCCCCGTTGCAGGCTCAATATAGTAGGTTAAATGTTGGGGTGTGTTATAGGCTAGCTTAACAACGGGCAGGCGCTTGTTCACAAATCCATATTCACGATCGAACGCTGTTTGAAAAGTAGCCTGCTGAAACGCAGGCATAGGAGGTGCCGTGATTTCCTGGTAACTCTCCATCGCTTCGCAACATGCCGGAGGGTTGCGCGTAAGCGATGCCAGGAAGAACCTCTTCGCTAATTGCTTTGTATATACTATATTTCCGTCCGCCAGCAGTTCGCCGGTTGCAGTGCTGGCATATACAATCTCACTGGGCGTTTCTTCCGTGTGGGTATAAAATACCTGGTAAAAAATATCCTTCCCTATCTTTACCAAAGACATATTGGCCACCCGATCCCATGCCAGTGGCAATGCCAGGTTAGAAAGAGTAACATTCCGCGATAGTAGCACCGGTTGGTGAACGTATTCCTGTCGGTCATCAGGGCTATATTTCATCGAAACGTGGTAGGCACCACTCACAGCAAACGTAAGAGTAACCAGCGACACAGCGATCCCTATTTTACGGTGATTTCTGCGAATATAGCCAGTGCTATCATTGGGAGTAGCTGATTTAAAGCGTTTCCAGAAAAATCCGTAAATCAAAATACCACTTAATGCAGATGCGATGATTACGGTGAGAAGCATGATCATGATCGTAATACGCAGCCATTCATTCGAAATATAGCCAAGCCACTCCCAGTTGTGAAAAGTACCGAAAATCCACAGAAAGGCTTTCCGCTGATTATTATTGAATGTACCGAGCCGTGTTTGCTCGGTATCAATGTATACATCCATGTTATCAGAGCGATTGAAGCTCACTTTCCACACCGGCAACAAGCGATTAACGTAGCGATACTCAGATGTAAACTCTGTGATCTTTTCGATCGAAGCTACCGATGATATACTGTCTTCCAGGAAATAGCGTGCCAACCGTTCTGCATAATGCGCATCCCCGTCTGCAAGCCGGTTACCGTCTACAGCGGAATAATATTCCATGTCGTATAGTTCGTTCTTTATCTGATAGTACGGCACATCGCCAATCATGACGATCCGAAAATTCCGGAATGAACGAATTCCATGCTTCGTTAACACATCCTGAAGTGACAGCGTGATTTTTTCCTTAGTCAGTGGCGTTGGTACAACAAACTCATGCGGTATAGCTGGTTTGAACCAATGGGCCATAAAAGGGTGCATACAACCACTCACCGTCCAGCATATAACGGGTATAATGGTAATGATACCGATGATGCGATGCCAGCGGTATATATTTTGCTTTAACGATCGGCTGATACCGGATACAGTTCCTTCCGCTATGGGCTGATTTTGTTCCTCCGTGGCAGTCTGCTGAAACGATACCGGATTGGATGATGCTGGTTTCATTTTTTCTGACAATTACTTTTTACCCGAAAAATTATATTGTATACCCATCACAAATGTGCGCGGTGCAGCTGGTGTATAGGTAGTGCGGTCCGTAGCGCTATTGCCTCGCGTTGCTGACGTTGCATACAACTCATTTGTCAGATTGAGTACGTTTACATATACTTCTATACTTTTCCAGGTATAGCCCGTTCGTGCATTCAGATAGCTTACTCCCTTCATGCCCATAAATCCACGATCATCATACTTCACCTTGCTGACCTGATCCTGATACCATGAGCTGATGCGCTGCCATTCCAAGGCCACGCGCAATCCCTTAACGTATCGCGGTTTATAAGTTACTTCGCTGTTGGCGATCCAGTGTGGTGCCTGCGGCATATCATTGCCGTTCACATTCTTTACCGGGTCGGTGCTGCGTGTGCTCAATGCAAAATCTTCAAACCTGTGAGTAGCATTGGTTCCACCAAAACGTATAAACCACTGGTCATCCGGTTTATACGTAATGCTATATTCCACGCCGCGGTGCAACGTTTTGCCAGCACTCTGATAATCGTATGAATTGTCCGGCTGGCGGATGCTGAGTAATTCCTTGTGACCAGTCATCTGGTATAAAGCCGCATCGATATATACTTTATGATCAAATAACGAAGCCCAGCCCCCGATTTCTACATTATCAAACCGGGCAGGTTCGAGGTTGTAGTAAAATTCAGCTGGCGCATTGGCATCAGTCGTGGGCTTTTTGCGGAATACCGCCGTAAGACTTGGGGGCGAAAATCCCTGGCTATAGTTTGCGTACAATCCTTTACCACCGCCCAAATCGTAGGTAGCGCCTATCTTCGGTGTTACACGTTCATAGGCTTTACTTCCGGTTGATCCATCCAGGTAATTTTCATAGTCGAATGACATCCGGTCGTAGCGGGCACCCAGCGTAACTTTCAATCGCTCTACCGGATTTACCTCTAACTGGCTGTAGATAGCAGTGTTTGCAAGGTTAGCTTTGTACTTCGACAGAAATATATTCGGGTCTTCTTTTAACAAAGTATATTTCTCTACAGATTTCCCGTCAGGCCGTAATTGTGCTCCGAGATCAACCTGATATGACCAGTAGTTAGTAGGTGAATAGTCGATGCTGCCGCCTGCCAATATGCGCGATTGAAGGAAAGGAAGTCGGATGCTATGTTGCAGGATGGCGCCTTTACTATAAAAACTGTTACGATTCACTTCGCCTGTAGCAGAGGTACTGCCGCTCGTCCAGCGAATGGAGTAATTTGGATTCTGCTCAATATAATTATCGCGATAAAACAGCGTGAACATTGTTTCCTGGTGCTGGTTCCACTGGTGCGTGGCCGTAAACCGGGTACGCTGCGAATGTACTTTGCGATAGGTAAAATCAGTAGAGCTGGTATATTGTCGGCTATAGAATGCCGTGCTGTCCACACTTCCCGACATATCGGAATTATATTCGTTACCGGAAAAAGCCAATGTAAAATTTGTTTTGGCAGAAAGCGCATAATCGAGCCGTGCGTTGATCGATGACTTATCATAATCAGAATACGTCTGCCACGAATTGCGTTGCTTCGCTTCAAAGCCTCCTATATATATACCGAGCTTTTTGGCAATCATACCTCCTGCACCATATTGAATGCGCTTGTATCCCCATTGGTCTACCTGAATACCAACGCCTGCCGTAGGCAATGCTGTAGGTCTTCGCGTAATGAAATTGATGGCGCCTCCGACTGCCTCGGGTCCATATAGCGATGATGCAGGTCCTTTCACAACTTCAACGTTAGAGATCGCCATCACATTCATTTCAATCAACGCATTGTGATTAAAGACGCCCATCGGACGGATGGGCACGCCATCTTCCATATATAAAAAGTATGCTGATGTACCGATTGGCTGCCGGATAGCCATAGCATGCTGCTCGTTATTGTAGTTTGCCATTACTACGCCCGGCACTTTGTTAATTAACTCGGTAAGCAAGGTTGGCTTGGCATCATTGATCATCACCGATGAAAGTTTACTGATTGCTACGGGCGCATCCGTACGAAGTGCGGCTTCACGGTTGGCGGTAATCACCACCTGCTGCAGGTTGTTTACCGAAGGCTGCAGTGAAACGATCACAGCTTCGTTTACTGAAGATGTTATAGTCTGTTGATCGTACCCGATATAAGATACTGCGAGTTGTACATTTGATTCCGTCACAGCAAGCTGAAAAGTACCATGAACATCGGTTACTGTACCCGCACGGGTGCCCGGCACAGACACCGTAGCGCCAATCAGTGGTTCTTTGGTTTGGTTATCGAGTATTTTTCCATGTACTGTATACTGGGCATACACAGGATGCGCCCACATATATATAGCCACTACGGCCAATATAACATATATCTTTTTCATAATCGCAAATTAGAGTGTGCTCAGGCCGTGCCATCATGCGTGGAAAATATGTAGCTACACACATGTTGAATACACGTAACACGTTGATTACAACCGGAAGCTTTGCTTCTCAGCAGGGAGTAAATAAATGAGTAAGAAAGATTTTCCCTTACGGGGTAAAGCGATTATGAAAGAGCGGGCGGGTGGAATATAGCCGCTGTAAAATCAGTTGGTATTGTATCGCAGTATTCTGTACATGACTCTGAAAGATGAGCACCTGCCGGGGTAAGCGTATAGCTTATTTGCGACAACATGAACACAGGAATCTCAAGCTTGTGTTTACCGGTAGGAACTTCCTGTTTCTCAGTTTCTGTTACCAGTTTCATGTTCCTGTCCAGAAAACATTTACCATAACACATGGTTATCGGATTATCTTTGTTCACGCACAACTCCGTTGCGATGTATGAACGGTTCAACTGAAAATACGTTACCAAGCCCAGCTTATACATGCTTTGGGCCGACATCAGGAAGATCAATGCTATGGCAACAAATCTTTTCACGTTGCGCAAAGGTAATCGAAACCGGGTTTTGTCAAATGAACCCGTTATAATTTATTAATTTAGTCAGCTGTGATACATGCATTGTTTGATTTTTACACTTTTCTGTTTGAATGTTGCTATTGATTCTTTGCCAATAAAACGGAGATTCGCATTCCCAAAAACTCAAATTAACCAGAACGATGATACAAGCAAAAGGATATGCCGCGCAAAGCGCAACCAGCGACCTGGCCCCGTGGAACTTTCAAAGACGTGAAGTGGGCCCTCACGATGTTCAGTTTGATATTCAATACTGCGGTATCTGTCACTCCGACTTGCACCAGATTCGCGATGAATGGGGCGGTTCTATTTTCCCGATGGTACCGGGCCACGAAATTGTGGGCAAAGTTGTGAAAGTAGGTGCACAGGTAAAGAAATTCAAAGCAGGCGACCTGGCCGGTGTGGGATGTCTCGTAGACTCATGCCGCACTTGCGAAAATTGCAAAGATGGTCTTGAGCAGTATTGCACCAACCATGTGTCGTTTACCTATAACGGTTACGAGCAGGACAAAAAGACACCAACGTACGGTGGCTATTCGAATACCATTGTTGTGCATGAGGATTTTGTATTGCGTGTACCCGCTAACTTATCATTACCTGGAGTAGCACCTTTACTGTGCGCTGGTATAACAACGTATTCACCGCTGCGCCACTGGAAAGTAGGCAAAGGTCATAAGCTCGCTGTACTGGGTCTTGGCGGGTTAGGACACATGGGTGTAAAATTCGGTGTCGCTTTCGGTGCTGAAGTAACCGTACTCAGCTCATCGCCTTCAAAAGAAGCTGCTGCCAAACAATTAGGAGCACATAAATTTGTTGTTACTTCTGATCAGGAACAATTGAATAGCGTGCGGGGTACATTTGATTTTATACTCGACACCGTTTCTGCAGAACATGACCTTAATCTATACCTTTCATTGCTCAAGACCAACGGAACACACATTTGTGTAGGTGTGCCTTCCAAGCCTGCCGATGTTTCTGCGTTCAGTATCATCGTTGGAAGAAAAAGCCTGGCCGGTTCTATGATCGGTGGTCTGCCCGAAACACAAGAGATGCTCGACTTCTGCGCACAACATAACATTGTATCTGACATTGAGCTCATTAAAATACAGGATATTCAAAAGGCATTCGACCGAATGATTAAAGGTGATGTGCGTTATCGCTTTGTGATCGATATGGCATCGCTGTAAAATATACTTTATATTAAAATGAAAGCATTACAGGTATATACCTGTGATGCTTTTTTATTCCCGTCTACACAAACGCCTTGTAATAGATACGAACCATACATTTGGTTAAACTTACTCTTTGGCATCATTGATCTCGATCCAATATCCATCCGGATCCTGTAACCATATTTGTTTTACGCCATCTACGCGCATCGTAGTCGCCATCTTTGAACCATCGCGATCTTCCCACGGTATGTGGTTTTTCTTTAGCAATGCCGTAAAAGCATCTACCGATGCCACGCTGAAGCAGGTGTGTTGATTCTTGTAATACTCTTTACGTTGATCAGCACCCTGAATAACATGCATCGCTACGCCCGGAGCAATACTGAACCAGGCATGCTTGCCATCGTGGAATGGCTCGGGTATAGTATCCAAACCGATAATAGAATGATAGAACGCTGCTGTTGCCTTCACGTCTTTTACATAAATAGCCGTATGATTCAGAACGGCGTTGCGACCCGCAGTTGATTGTGCAAATGCATCGCTGGTATATAGGGTGAGTACTACTACAAGTAAGATGAATAGAGAATGCTTCATGATTATACAAGGATGCTGCAGGACAGCAGTTAAATTCAGATCAAAGTATTGATTTAGCCTCTGTTGTCAAAATCACTTTTGATAAGTGGCAGACTTTTTTACAACTGTGCACACCGAGTCAATTTCAATATTCGACCATAGCGTGGATAATTCCATGTTGATCTGGCAATATTCTCTTTGTAACTTTAATCTGTAATTTCATAACGCATTACGCCTCTTCAACTCAAATGCTGTGATACACTATGAACCTGCTACAACTTATTCAACACGTTGATTATACCGGAATACAAAAGACGCTAGCACAAAATCCTGCATTGGCGAACGAAGCGATCGCGCTGGATGAACGTGATACAGTGAAGGCGCATCCACTACATCGCCTCTGCGATGGCGTGTTTCACAGAATGTATACGGATGAGCAAGCTGTGGAAATGGCCAAAATATTCCTGGCTTATGGTGCCTCTGTAGATGGTTATGAACGTGTAGAAAACCGCGATACGCCTCTGGTAGCTGCAGCAAGTCTCCATGCCGATGCAGTGGCACAATTGTATCTAGAACACGGAGCCGATATACACCACGGTGGCTGTCATGGAGGTACTGCATTACATTGGGCCGCCTGGTGCGGCCGTGATAAACTCGTTGAGCGTTTGTTACAGGAACCTGTGGAGATCAACCGCCGGTGTGTGGATTTTCATAGCACTCCCTTGCTATGGGCCGTACATGGCTATAAATTTGGTGAAGGTAGTAATCGCCACCACCAGGTGGCATGTGTAAAATTACTGCTTCAGGCAGGCGCTGATGCTACCATACCAAACAAAGACGGGCATTCTCCGTACAATTTTTTGCAACCGGAAGATCATGAACTCAGAATGCTGCTTGCCAGCATCAACTAATCGTAACAAACTATAGTTATAGCAGTCGCTATACCATTAATTTATTGTGTTCTTCAGCACTTTAAAAAATCAAATCTTCGGCAATTATTGCTGATTCTTTACTTTTACCTATAACCACTTAGAAATATAACAATGCGCGTAATAGTAACAGGTGCTACCGGCATGGTAGGCGAAGGTGTTGTACACGAATGTTTGCAACACCCGGATATAGAACAGGTGCTGGTGATAAATCGTAAGCCTTCAGATATATCGCACCCCAACTTGAAAGAAATTATCCATGCAGATTTCTATAATTTGTCAGCTATACAAAATCATCTCTCCGGATATGACGCCTGTTTCTTTTGTCTGGGAGTTTCTTCGGTGGGAATGAAAGAGACCGATTATTTCCGGGTTACCCATACACTAACACTGCATGTAGCTACTACATTAAGCAGGCTCAATCCCAACATGGTATTCTGCTATATTTCAGGAGCCGGAACCGACAGCAGCGAAAAAGGCAGAAGTATGTGGGCCCGTGTAAAGGGAAAAACAGAGAATGATCTGATGAAACTCCCCTTCCGGCAAGTATATGCATTACGTCCGGGATTTATCAAACCTATAAAAGGGCTCAATCGCGTACACAGCTTTTACAAATATATACTTTGGATGTTTCCGATCGGCCGTGCACTGTATCCTTCCGGATTCTGTACACTGCAGGAATTATCACAGGCATTGATAAACTGCGCCAGGATCGGCTATAACAAGCAAGTACTGGAGGGAAATGATATTATTGAACTGGCAAAGTACAAGTGATGGTGTAAAACTAAAATGCAGATCGTTATTCAATCCACGTACGATTAAATGCCTGAGTGAATTTACTTCAATGATCGTCTTTTCAATTTTCTGTTGATCTTCATCGTAACAAAATATCCACCTGTTTTAGGCGCACCTTTAAACTCAATTACGTGGGCATCCCGTAGTCTTTTAATATACCTTTCTGCGGTTGGCTTTGCTTTCTTTATAGCTTTGGCAATTTCATCAGCTCTTATGCCTGGTCTTTTCACGATGGCCTCGACTACAGCTATCAGTTGTTTTTTTACACCATCATTTACACCATCATTTACACCATCATTTACACCATCATTACCATCACTTAAAGCTCGCTTTACCACCTCGTGTATATCTTCTTCCGAGAGCGTATTGGCATCCGCTAAAGTATCATCCAGTGGAAGAACTGTTTTAAAAGTCGTTCCCTCTACAAACTGCGGCTTCTTTCCGGGAGCATATTGCTCCAAAAAACGGTTCACGTTTAACACACCTGATCCCAACTCTTCTACACGACCCAACTGAATAAAGAACTTAGCAATGGAAGGATTCTTTGGAAACGGTGTGAAGTTGTCAGAGTCAATAGGCCCTTCACCATGCGGATTGTTAGCATTCTCCGTTTCTACGCGATCACTATAAATGATAAATGTTGCAGGGTAGCCGTTAGTATATTCTCTATGAACAATGAGATTGGCTATAACTTCCCTAAATATTTTAGTGCGCAAGCTAATGCGCTGGTCGCCCTCCATGTAGAATTTATCAGGAAGATGTTTGTTCACAAAAGCCATCAATTGATCGTAGGCATCTATAAGATTAGTCTGAATATATTCCCGATCATCATATCGCAACAAGTCAACCCTGCGAACCAATACATCGACCTTATAGTGTGGCAAAATACTTTGTATAACTTCGTCTTTCCCCAGCAAAAGCGCAGCCGCCAGTGTATAGCCTTCTTTGTTTGAATGATGATCGCGTTTCCACAAGCCAGCCATCCGCAGCATGGTATCATCATCAACGGCCAGCCACGGATGCGATGGATTATGGCTGGAAATAAGATTTCGAATCTTCAGGAATAACTCTGGCTTGAAATCACTAAATCCAAGACCAGGGTATACGATTCCTTCCGTATAGTGCATTCGCTTCCGGTTATATATTTCAGCAATCTGTTGGGGTCGTGTTACCTTAAAATCACCATCATTGCTACGATCGTAAACCAGAGACGCTGTTCTATGCACTTGTGAACTTTCAGGAACCTGTACATGAATAACTGGCTTACCTTTCAATGTATATATTTTTGGAAACAAGATAAAGGGTGGATCCAGCTTGTTTGGATTATTGGAAAGCGCTACCAGACTTGCCGTAATATTTTCCAGAAAATCACTTTCGATCCCCTTAACAGTACGGTTATCCGAAACACCTAAAAGTATATCGCCACCTTCGCGGTTCAGCATTGAACAAATTGTTTCAAAAAGATTTGCAGGCAAATCACTTTTTGACTCCTTAAATTCAAGACGAATACTTTCCTTCTGTCTAAGTAACTTCTTTACTCTCTCTAAACTCATATAGCCTAACGTAACATGATCAATAAACACATGAATTAAAGCGTTTATGATGTGTTTAGCAAAATGCTATATATCAGGCTATATTTATCGGCTTAACCTAACGTCTTATTGGTGATTTTCTGTGAAGTATACCTCTATTGAAGGTTACGCGCATACTGTACCAAACCGATTATCTCAGAATTGCCGATTGTTGACAAGCCAGTTTCGCAGCGCATCTATTTCCTCACTTTGATCTACAATCATAACAGAGGCCATTTCTCTTAGCCCGGGTTGATCGCTATATTTCAAAAAGGCGTTGGCCATTTCCAAAGCACTTGCATGATGCATGATCATCAACGTTGCAAAATCGCTATCAATATTTCCTTTAAGGGATTGCGATTCGGCATTTCTATCCATTCGGTCGAGCGCTTCCTTCATATCGGCATCAAGTGCAGCACCTTTATCCGAAATCCTGACGTTGTTGTTTAAGAGGAAAGTATCCAGGCGGGCAATCTCTGCCGTTTGCTTGTCGATCATCTGCCGCGCCATTTTCTTCAACTCTGCTGAGCTGCCCTTTTCCAGTAGCTTGTTGGCCATGGTTATAGCGCCCTGGTGATGCAACTTCATCATACTGGCAAAGTCACGGTCTACATCACCTGTCATGGTCATAGCATTCATTTCATTTGACATGCCTTGCATGATCGTTTTCATTTCGCTGTTTGTAGTCGTATCCGGGTCACCGTGGCAACCATGGAGCATGACTATGACAACCGTAAGGAGCAATAGCAATAGTCGGGTACCCATACGCAGAAATTTTGATGTTGATATATAATTGGAAAGGCATCAAGCTTAATATTTATGCCTGCGCCTATAAAGGGATGCTGTCTCTTAATTTATAAAAAATTACCAGTACCTCATACCCTTTTTACATCTGCATAGAGCGGCTTGTAGACCGCTATCCTCAACACCATCTGGCACACTGCTGCGCCAGGGAAGCTCTTATCAACTACCGCTTCTCATTATACACGCCGATTTCAGCAATAAAAGGTGGCTCACTAAACTCATCAAATGTTATCCGAATCCGATCGGCCCAGATGCGATCGAAACGATGCAGGTTGAATTTGCCCTTGCTATCGCTGCTTAACAATGGCTTCCAGTTGCCGTTGCTGAAATACTGGATGTGATACTTTTTGACCCGGGGTGCCGATTCCATGATGCTGACGGCATTGAAAGGTTTCTCACGGTCAAGCACAATTTCCAGCCAGGGTTGTTTCACCGTGGGGTTAGATAACCAGGCAGTAGAAAAATCGTCATCGTTGGCAAAATCCATAATCCACATATCATCGCTCCAACTGCTAAACGTTGGTTGATGCTTCGCGACATTGGAAGAAATGATGGGCGCTTCTCCAACAGGTAGTTTGCCCACTGCTCCCTGCGGTTTCCATAACTTGCCAATTTCCTTCAAAGCAATCAGCGCATTGTCATCGATAAGCCCGTCACGGTTAGGTGCTACATTGAGAATAAAATTACAATAGGCATTGTTGAACGGTACAATATTTTCATTCACCATTTTTACCGGATCTTTTACAGGTTCTTTTGGAAATCGGGGTTTCCAAAACCAGTTCTGGTTGATAGGCAAACATGACAATGCCGGCAGGCGATTAGACTCCTTTGAAATATGCTGCCCTGCACCTTGCTCATACGATTTTATGTCGGTATAATACAATGCTTCCGCAGGATACTTGGCAGCATTGAGGTCCATTACCAGGCAATTCGGTTGAATGGATTTAATGAGGGAGTATATTTCCTCAAACGGTACGTCATCGTAGGAGATGCGCGACCAGGGAGCATCCCAACCATCAATGATGAGTGCTGTGATCTCTCCGTAGTTCGTTAACAATTCAGTAAGCTGCTTCTTTACAAGATCAATATGATTGTGTGTTATCTGATGCGGACGCAATTTATGATGCGTATCGAGAATCGAGAAATACAACATTACCTTGAGTCCATTGGCACGAAAGGCGTTAACATACTCGCGCACGACATCTTTCTTCAACGGACTGTTCATTACATTATAGTCTGTTGTTTTGGTATCCCAGATACAAAACCCGCTGTGGTGCTTGGTAGTAAGGCAACCGTATTGCATGTTGGCAGCCTTGGCAGCCTTTGCCCATTGATCACAATTCAACTTGGTTGGATTAAATATAGCAGGAGATGCATCCGGATCAGCCCAGTCGTAATCCATGAATGTAGGAATGTTGAAATGAATGAACATACCAAAGCGAAGGTCAACAAAGTCCTGTTGCAATTGCGCCAGGGGCTTTGCATCCTGCTTCTGTGCACATGTAAGTATACCTGATGTAAGACAAAATATTATGGCGAGGCTATATCTCACCCATTGCTGCAGGTTCATAGAATGGAATTGGGTTAAATAGTATGTTACAACTACAAATTACAAACATTCTATTAAAGACCATGAAAATATTTTGAGTTATGGCTGGCAATGTATACCAGCCATAATCCATCCAGGTTTACTTCACTTACATTTATATTGATGCTCGTGTACCGTGCGTTTTACCCAATTACAATGTATTATATCCTATTTTGGAGTTACTTGCCCAATCAGTTGGTTCTGCATGCCGCTGATCAGTTCGAATGAGAAATTATCCTTAGGCTGCACATAGGCTACTTTGGGTATTATTGTAGCGCCTACTTTTTTCTTTTCGAACGCCGCTGTCATACCAAAATCTACTTTATGAAAATTCAGCGCATGGGCGCGAACAATAGTCTGATACAGTAACTGACGATATATCTGGTATTGCTGAATGTACTCATAGTCCATGCCAATGAAAGACGGCACATACGTATACTCCAGATTCTTATAGCAGAACATAACACCAACCGCTTTGCGTTCGGGACGCGGGTCATATTCCTCTTTCAAATACAATGCTATAAATTCCCATTGCGGGTTTTGCGCCATACTTATAAAAAGCTTCTCGGGAAAAGTAAAAGTGTTCAAATCAAAGTTTCGCGTGCGCACATTCTCGTACAACGCATAAAAGTGTCTAAGCTCCTCCATATCAGCGGTCTGTTTGCATACTACTTCAAAATATTGTTCGTAAGGCTTTATATCGTTTTTAAAATGCTTACGTGAGCGTGCAGAGAGCGTACTCAGGTATTCATCGTGGGTTTTCCATTCCATATTTTCCAGGATACAGGATTCGGGCATATCTACTTTAATAAATCCCTGGTTGTGAAAGAACTCATTGAGCACTTCATCCGGCTTGAAATCGCGGAGCACAATCATAGAGGTTTGCAATGTATCATCCAGTGTTTCCACAGAATCCAGCAGCACACGCAAAGCATCGTTCCAGGCAGGAAAGTCGCGATTGATATAGCAATGATCACCTTCTGTAAAGAGTGATCCCATACCAAGCACTGACGATGTTAAATAGTATGGCTCCTGCAAGCGCTTCTCTTCAAGTTGCCGCGATACACTGGCGGGTGCCAGCATATCATCCTTCCAGCGTGCCTGGCAAAAGAATGTCACGATCAATGTATTGGCTTGTTTATCGCGTACTATAAAATAATGGAAGGACCAGTTATGCTCAGGCTTCTCATTATTTTGAAAAACCTGTTCCAGAAAATTAAGGCCATCCCAATCGAATACACTCTTCTTTCCCATCCACTGGTTCCAATACGCTTTATCAATGGCACTAATGGATGTTTCATATTGCACTATCATATCTTTACGCACTACAGCCATGTCTTTCGATTTCTCAGCAACAGGCATGTGGAATGCCCTTCTTACTTTGTTCAAAGTGGTTTCTGTTTCGGCAAGTGCCTTAGGGTAATGATATACCATGGCTTCTACCAGCGCCTTCATCTCTTCGCGCTGGTTGTGCCGCGAAATGGTAAGGCGCACGCCTGTATTTTTTACAGGCACTCCGGGATATATACCCAGATTCACAAAAAAGCCTTCGTTCATAAGCCGGTTTACAAAATTATAACCGGTAACAGGCATGCCTGTTCCAATGTAAAACACCGGGCAATTGTTTCGTTCCAGCAATGGCAGGTCGGTGCGGCTGAGCATTGTATTAAAATATAGTATATTGTCCAGCAACTCCTGCTGCATGCGATATATCTCATCGGATAAATGTATATCGGCCGATGCACACGCTGCAGCAACAGAAGCCGGTTCCAGTTGCGCAGAGAATGTAAGCGGGCCTCCAAACGTTTTTATCCGGCGATGCATTTCAGCATTGGAGGTAACCAGCACAGCACCGCTGGCTCCGAAAGATTTACTTAATGTTCCAAACAGCAATACCCGTTCAGGCAGTGTTTTCAATTGATCCATTACATACCCAGTGCCATTCTTTCCCACCCAGCTCATACCGTGCACGTCATCAAAGTAGAGATGCAGTTGTGGATACTTTTTGTAAAGCTCCATAAGCTCCGGTATAGGTGCACAATCGCCATACATAGAATATATACCATCGGCCATATACCATATCTTATCGCATTTGCGCCTGAGTTCTTTGATCTTCTCTTCCAGCATATCAAGGTTATTGTGTCGTATCAGTTCCACCGGTATACCGCGGGGCTTCAACAACTGGCAGGCATTGTGCATGCTCCAGTGTGCCTGGTGATCGATGATTACCGCATCTTCATCACGCACTGCACAAGGTATAACACCGATGTGACCGAGTGTACTATTCTTGGTTACAACGATCGGGTTGTTGTACATTTCGAAAAGCCTTTCTTCCAGGGCACGGTATAATACAAACGACACGTACGATTTGGAAAGGGGAAATTGTGTTCCATACTTCTGTATTGCGTCAATAGCCGCTCGTTTTAATCGAGGGTCCTGCTCAAGACCCAGATAGCCCGTTGTTCCAAAATGAAAAAGATCACGATTACCGATGCGAATACGTCTGCCGGTAAACTGATCATCTTCAGCATACAAGTGGAGCACACCACTTTTTATAGCGTCTGTAAATACTTCATCAACGGTATCCAGAAAACTGTTGTGTTTAAATTTAGCCATAGTGGATTTTTTTTATAGTGAATATGTTGTAGCAAGAATATATGATATATAAGTGTACCCGGCCTATAGTAACTTCCGTATCAATTATATCGAACGGTTTATGGTGAATGTGGTAATTTTTCAACAAGACTTGGTTTTATAGTATAAATCGGTCAAATCGCTTATATTAGAAGTATTAAAATATTATGGAGAAAAAAGAATTTGAAAATGAATACGCCAGATTCTGGATTGAAAATGGCATTGTGTTCTTTGTTTACAAACCCAACACGGTGATTGATCACGAAGCGGCCAAAAAAATTGTAGCTGACCGGATTCAGTTTCAGAATAAAGCAGATTTCCCGGTATATTGCGATATACGTGGCCTGAAAAGCGCTGATAAAGCAGCCCGCGATTATTTAGCAAAAGAAGGGTCATCGTTTACCAAAGGAGTTGCCGTACTTGTGGACAGCCCTATGTCTAAGATTATTGGCAATTTTTATATGGGATTGAACCGCCCTACAACGCCAACACGTCTGTTTACGAATGGCGATGAAGCGCTCAAATATCTCCAGCAATTTGCTTCATGAGCAGATCTACCAGTTTTTGGCGGCCGGCACCTTATTGGGCAAAGAGAAGTAGAATGTAGCACCCTTGTTTACTTCTGCTTCTGCCCATACACGGCCTCCATGTTTGGATATAATTCGTTTTACAATAGCCAGTCCGATGCCCGTGCCTTCAAACTCGCGAATGCCATGCAGCCTTTGGAATACGCCAAACAATTTATCAGCATAGCGCATGTCAAAGCCCACACCGTTATCCTTCACATAAAATATAGTTTCGTCTTCTTCCTGTATAGACCCTATTTCAATCCACGGTTCATTTGATTTAGAAGAATACTTGATTGCATTTGATATGAGGTTTATCCACACTTGCCGCAGCAAGGCCTGGTCGCCGTGAGCAGGAAATAGCGTATGTATATTTACGGTGGCTTTGTAGCTTGTGCTTTGATTAATCTCGGTAATTATCTTTTCCACGAGCTGCATCATATTTACCGGCAGCTTCGGCACTTCATTACGGCCAAGCCTGGAGAAATCGAGAAGATCGTCTATGAGCTGCCCCATACGCTTTACATTTCGCTGAATCGTACCGAACACGGTTCGCGCTTCCTCATCCAGGTTTTTGGCGTAGCTTTCTTCAAGTATATTGGCATAGCCACTCACAGCCCGCAACGGAGCACGCAGATCGTGCGACACGGAATAGGAAAACGATTCAAGCTCCTGGTTCGCTGCTTCCAGCTGAATAATGTTATTCTGCAGTCGTATGGTTAGCTGTCGTATCTGCTCACCTGCCTGCTTCTCCTTTGTAACATCGCGCTCTGTAACGGCCACCGACTGCTCTCCATTACTGTCATTGATCAGTGCTGACGACACCAGTACATCGAGTATATTTCTATGCTTGGTGATGCGTTTTGTTTCGTGCGATTCCAGGCGCTCGCCTTCCAGTACATATTGCGTAAGCTTCTGTGCTTCCTGCTGCAGGTCGTGCGGAATCAGGTGCCATATTTTCATAGTGAGTGCCTCTGTCTCCGTATAACCGTACATTTGCTGGGCACCTTCATTCCAGGAGAGTATATCACCGTGACGATTATGTATATAGGTAGCATCGCGCGACTGCTTCACAATAATCGCGAGCAGGTTGCGTATGCGTTCGGCTTCTTTCACCGTTGTAATGTCGCGCGCGTTGAAGAACCATTTATCACCCTTGTTCACGATATTCCATTGCAGCCACAGTTGGTTATTACTCTTTGTATACGAGCGTGTTTCGAATGAAAGACGATCATCATAACGCTGCCGCTGTTGTTCTACAAATTTCAAATCCTCAGGATGTATAATTTTGGCAAGCGAAGTGCCATAGACTTCCTCGGGCTCATATCCCAATATCTTGGTAAAGGCACGGTTTACTTCTTCAAAGCCCAATTTTTCGGTATCGATGATACCGATAATATCGGCCGAGTTGTTAATCAGTAAATCCGACTTCTCAAGCCTGGCGTTCTTTTCGATCAACTCTTTCTTCTGCAGATGAAGTGTGAGAAGTATATCTACTTTTGCCCGCGTAATGGCCGGGTCCAGGGGCTTGTATAAATAATCAATCGCTCCTTCTTCCAGTCCCTTTATAACAAACTCACTATCCTTCTTAACAGCCGAGGCAAAAATGATCGGTATATCTTTCGTTTGTCTTCTAGACTTTAATACACCCGCCACTTCGAAGCCATCCATGCCTGGCATCTGCACATCGAGAATGATCAGATCAATCTCATTGCGTAGTGCGAGCCGGAGTGCCTCATCACCGTCATTGGCTTTTAAAAACTTTCGCCCTTCCTTGGCCAGCAGTTCTTCCATCACCAGAATGTTTTCAGAACGATCGTCTACCAGCAAGATCGTAGCATTGTTAATCGTACGTGAGTCCATAAGTGCCACAGTTTATATAGATACTCTTTACGGATTACCGTGTTTATTTATAAAGCCACACCCGCATCAGCGAAAGAAGCTGTCGTGTATTCACCGGTTTGGTTACATAGTCAGACATACCGGATGCCAGGCATTTTTCGCGGTCGCCACGCATAGCTTTTGCAGTAAGCGCTATAATTGGCAGCTTTGCAAATCGCTCTGACTTTCTGATCTCCTGCGTGGCTTCATAACCGTTCATATCTGGCATCATTACATCCATCAGTATAATATCAATCGATGGGTTGCTATTCAGCACGGCTATAGCTTCTCTCCCATTTTCAGCCGTCTGGCAAACCAGTCCCTCATCTTCCAGTACATTCGTAAGTGAGTATATATTCCGAATGTCGTCATCCACAATCAATACAGTTTTACCTTTCAATACAGCATCACTGCGGTGCAGCTTTCGAATGATGTTTTGTTTCTCCGGTGGCATGCGCGATTCAATGCGATGCAGAAACAATGTTGTTTCGTCCAGCAACCGTTCATGCGAATAGGCTGTTCGCAGCACTACCGTATTTGCCAGGCGTGCAAGACGTTTGTTCTCTTCGGCGGTCAATTCCTGTGCTGCATACACAATAACCGGTATTGAGTTCATGTGATCGTTAGACCGGATCTTTTCAAGGAAATTAAAGCACGTAGCGTCACCTATTCCCAGGTCTACAATCATGCAATCAAACGAACTTTCTTCCAGCAATTCGTAAGCGCGATCACAGCTATAGGCTGGCACGCACTCTACATCGCCATTGCCGATCATAGCCTGTATAGCTTTGTTCTCTTCTTCGTTATCTTCCACTATCAGCAATCTTTTATATTTCTGGCTGGCAAAGTGCTCGAGCTTGTCGAATATATTTTGAAGATCTTCCTTCCTTACGGGCTTTTTGATAAAATCAAATGCACCGAGCTTCATAGCTTCACGCTTCAGGCTATAGCCGGAAATAATCTGCACGGGTATATGCCGGAGGTCTGCATCGTTCTTAAGCTGACGAATCACTTCAGTTCCGTCAATATCCGGTAGCTTCATATCGAGCAGAATGGCATCAGGTTTATATTGCTGTGCCAGTTGCAAACCCGCTATACCCTGATGCGACACAATACCTTTATAAGAACGCTCTCTCACAAACGAAAGCAAGACATCTGCAAATTCAAAATCGTCTTCCATGATCAATATCTTACGACTGTTCTCTTCAAGCACAGCACGATCATCGTTCACAATGCTCTCAGGCACATTAACAACTTCAGCAGGTCGCACTATACGAGAAACATGCTCCGGTATATTTCCATTTAACTCAACTTCGGCTACGCCATTTTCCTTCTCTGCACCGGTATACCGCAACGGGAGATACAGGCGGAACGTGCTGCCTTTACCTTCTTCACTTTCCAGGTGGATCTCTCCTCCCAACAAGTTCGAGAGCTCGCGACAGATGGAAAGGCCGAGACCGGTTCCTCCGTACTTGCGTTTATCCGTGCTGTCTACCTGCCGAAATGCTTCAAAGATCATCTCCTGTTTATCGGCCGGTATACCGATGCCGGTATCTTTTACTTCGAAACAGATTACATCGTGTGAATGTTTTAACCGCTGCGATCGCAAGGATACATTTCCATTACATCGGTTTATTTTCAATGCCACCGTGCCACCTGCCGGTGTAAATTTGAATGCGTTCGACAGAAGGTTTCGAAGTATTTGCACAAGGCGTTGCCTGTCTGATTCAATAACCTTATCTGCATCTGCAACAACGTCCATTTGGAAGTTGATAGATTTATTGCGTGCCAGTTGCGAGAACATAATATTGATGTCGCTGGTAACTTCATCAAATGAAAACGGATGTATCTCCAGATCCATTTTACCGGCTTCTACTTTTGAAAGATCAAGTATATCGTTGATCAGGATCAGCAGTTCGTTGCCGGAAGTATGAATTACGTTGGCATACTTCACTTCTTTTTCGCCCAGCGTTCCATTCTTGTTTTCCATCAACAGTTGCGTAAGGATCAATATGCTGTTGAGTGGCGTGCGCAGTTCGTGCGACATGTTGGCCAGGAAATCAGACTTATAGCGGCTCACCGATTCGTACTCGCGCGCCTGTTCTTCTACATGCGCTTTGGCGGCTTCCAGTTGCTGCTTTTCATATTCAAGTGAGTTGGCTTTTTCTTCCAGCAATGCATTGGACTCCTGCAATTCTTCCTGCTGCACCTTTAGTTCAGCTTCCGATTGCGCAATGGATTCAAGCTTCTCCAGCAATTCGTCATTGAACTGACGTAACTCTTCCTGCTGCGATTCAAGTTCCTCTGCCTGATGCTGAGTTTCTTCCAACAGTTCTTCCAGCCGTTTGCGCGATTGCGATGAGTTGAAGGCTATCGCTATATTGTTGCTGATCATCTGCAGATACTCGAGCTCCAGCCGGGTAAATATATGAGTAGCTCCCAGTTCAAGAACGCCTTTTACTTTGCCCATGTAGAAGAATGGATATACCAGTATGCAAATTGGCACTACCTGACCAAGCGAAGAGCGAATAGAAATATAGTCCTGTGGTATATCTTCAAATAAAATATACCTTTCACTTTGGGCAGCCTGCCCTATCAGCGATTCGCCTATGGCAAAAGACTCAGGCAGTGAATCCGGGTCTATGGCATAGGTTGCGGTGCGGTGAAGTCGTTCATTTTCCAGTAAATATATAGATCCCACTTGCGCCTTCAGGTAAGATGCTACCTGTGCTGTAATCTCGCGCGCAAGGTTGCGCACATTTTTCTCTTCACGCAACAGGTTGTTGAGTTCACGGTGACCCGACAACAACCATGTACGTGTTTCTTTTTCACGCGAAAGCATTTCGAGGTTTAGCTTCATATTGTGAAGTGCCTTCCCAAGTATATCCAGGTCGCTGCGTATCGTTATCTCAGTATCGTAATTCCCCTTGCCAATCGAATCTGCCAACTGAACATAGGTCTTTAGCACCTTGATCATTTCATTAAATGAATGCGCCAACCGTCCCATCTCGTCTTTCGAACTGTCGTCAAGCAAGAAGTTGATATCACCATTCATAATTCTCACGGTAGCATCTCTCATCCTGTTCATCGATCTGACTACCTCGCGTATAGTAAACATAGACACTACTACAATAACAACGACAACTACTGCTGCCAAAACTATATTCCGGATTAATGCAGCCGTAATGATCTCAGATTGTTCGTGTAAGTCTTTACGGACGTTGGCGAGCATTCGTCCCTGCACAACTTGCAATGTATTGATGGAAATTGTTACCTGTTGCTGCCAGGCATCGGCCTTTAGCGTAACCGGGTTCCTGGCACCATGCACAAATGCAGAGTCAAGCATAGCCTGTGTACTGGCAACGGCCTGATTGTTTTTATAGATATGAGCAAAGTATGTATTCAGTTCCGGCGAAGCAGAACGCTGAAATTTATAGAGGTTGATCTCATGCTTGCCTTTTAGGGCTGCAAAGTTACCATATTCAATTCCCCGGAACCCCTGATGAAAGGATGCAATCAGAACACGATCACGCAACTGTGCCATAAATTCTTTTGCATACAGGAGAAACAGCAGGCATTCTAACTTATCATTGATCGCTATATGGGGAGAATCCTGTAATGTATTGCCAATACTGGCCAGTAGCCCTAACGCGATATAGTCATTCTGTGACGGGCTTCGCTGGCGCACAACATTGATCAGCGAATCGATGTATACTTCGTTAAGTGTAGATTCTCCGATGGTTCCCTGAAATGTAGCCAGTATTTTATCAGTTTCCTGCTGCTGCCGATGAAACTCTTTCTTATCCTGTGGCGTGTTAAGGGAAGTATAAATGACAGACGCAGTCCGTTCATTTTCCAATTGGTGTAGTAGCGCCGTAATGTGCTCGATCGCTTCCACGTTATGTTCTGCCTGTTCATTCCAACGCTGGTCCTGCAGGCGCAGCGTTATTGTTTTGAACAAGAAGAATAATACCACAGAAAATGGAAAGATAACAAGTAGTATAAGTTTGCTTCGAATGGAAAGATCTTTGAAAAACTTCATCGAAAATTTATTTGTCTCCAAGTGCTATTACACATGGCTTTTGTAACCGCTAATACGATACCGTTAACCTAATCTAGCAATCTGCAATCGATTTTGAAATGCCTGTTTAGGAAGAAAGTTGAAGAATGTAACCATTCCAAATAACAATCTGATAAAAGTTTAAACATTTATGATAGTTGCGGTGCGCAACGTTGAGGCTAGCGTGCGTTGACGTTAATCGTTACACTTTTATCTGTTACACGTTAATCGTTATCAGGAACAGTCTATTAACGGTTAACCTGTAAACGGTCTGTAATTTCTATCACGCTGTAGGAAACTGGATTTGAACATCAAGGGGAACGATAACTATAATCGTAACGTGTACCGGCCAAAACACCTTTCATCAATAACAGACTCCCGTTGATCATTACTTAGCCACGGGTGGTAGACCGTGAAAAGCCTGTCTGCCGGAATTTACCAACTTTAGTAATTCCGCAACATTCTTGTGAATAGAAGTCCATCAAATACAACTGGTTTTTCTCCTATAAGCTTTTTACATATTGCATCATAGCTTCTTATTTTGAATGCGATGGCGAGGTCTTG
>NZ_DAIQRQ010000005.1:53050-109648 GCF_036786105.1 Ohtaekwangia sp. | reverse complement strand
GCTTTTTACATATTGCATCATAGCTTCTTATTTTGAATGCGATGGCGAGGTCTTGCCAATTAATGGAGGAAAATTATTTGAGTATATAAAAAATAAATGAATGCCTTTGATAAATTATTTGAATAGAGATCTATCGTAGTTGTTATTGGAGAAACTAACAAATGGGTTAAAGTTAAATACTGTGAGGGTGAAGGGTGGATCAGGAAAAGCGGTCTCAAGTAAATGTCAAGAACAGATTTACTTCAATGACAAAAAAGCTTAAAATAGTAAGGACAAATATATTTTTGCTTTACTGATCAAAAGTATACTGTAGATTTGTCGTTATAGCTATGCGATACATTATCCTGTTATTAACGATTGCTTTTGCGTTACCCAGCCATGCGCAGTCCGATGAATACTTGCAAAGAGGTAATGAAGCTTTGCAAAACAGGCAATATGCTGAAGCCATCGGTTATTTGAATAAATCCCTCGAATCCAACCCCGAACAAGAGTCGGCATTGCTGCTTCGCAGTCAGGCGAATTACGCATTGAAGAAGTATGATCTTGTAATACAGGATTGCGAAAAGATTCTGGATATCAACAAGACGATTATAACAGATGATGATTTCACGGCTATATGGAACCTGGGAGTAACCTACAATAGCATGCGTCAGTTTGAAAAAGCCCGCAGCTACTTTGACATTGCGTTAAAAATGCAACCCGAAAATATTCGTCTCTATGAAAATATAGGCTACGGATATATGGAAGAGAAGAAGTATGACCTGGCCCTGAAGCAATACGAAAAAATAGTAAGTCTGGATAGTCACTCAGACAAAGGATACTATGAAATAGGAAAAATATATTATCTCAAAAAGCAATTCCGAAAAGCCATAACTGCATTTGATAAGGCGATCAGCATCAATCCATCTTACGGCATTGCCTATCAAAACCGCGGTTCTGCTAAACTCGAAATCAAAGATCGCGAAGGCTGTTGTCGTGATTGGAGAAAGTGTCTTTCACTGGGCATCACACAGATTAAACCTTACCTGGAAAAATATTGTGCACATTGATATACGTGTATCCGCTGTTACGTGTGCACGTTTGTACGTGCCAGCGTACACGTACAAACGTTATCAGTCTCTATGCGATAAGCAAAATTATGCAGCCGCTGCATGCCCAGGTAATAACTAATAGGACAGGCAATAATTACTTTCATACTTGCTAAGTAAATAGACCCATTTTTTAACAGAAGAAATCCTTTTAACTTGCAAGCAATATTTATCCATTACTCACGGTTATATAGTATAATATCACAAATCCAGTTTATATACACTCTTTCATGAAACTTACTTCATTCTTCACAACGATCGGCATTGTATTACTAAGTGCTTGCTCCTCCGATGACGATACTTCGTCCTCCTCTTCAGTCAATTACAAAGAGGAAATGCGCAATTTTGTTATTAACATCAGCAAAGCTGCAAAAGCTTCACGGTCTGGTTTTCTGATCGTCCCCCAAAATGGGATTGAACTTGTTACTCAAAACGGCGAGGAAGATGGCCCCCTTCATACTGCCTATCTCGATGCTGTTGATGCACATGGTCAGGAAGATTTCCTGTATGGCTACAATCAGGATGATGAAGCAACGCCTTCAGATGCTACCACATATCTGAAAGCTTTTCTCGACCGCTCCAGCAGCAGCGGCAATCGTATTCTGATAACAGACTACTGCTCTACCGATAGCAAGAAATCAGCCTCTTATACTACGAACAACAGCTACGGATATATATCATACGCTGCGGAACATCGTGAGCTCGACATTATTCCAGTGAGCGAACCTTACCAGGCACACAATGGCGATGTAGCAACATTGGCTGATGCTAAAAATTTTCTTTACCTGCTCAACTCAAAGAATTACTCTTCAAAATCAGATTTTCTCCAGGCATTGAAAGCCACCCGCTACGATGTACTGATTATTGACATGTTCTTTACAGATGGCACTGCACTTACAGCAGATGAGGTAGCACAGCTTAAAACAAAGAGTGGTGGTGGCTCACGCAAAGTGATCGCCTACATGTCTATTGGTGAGGCTGAAGATTACCGCTACTACTGGCAGAGTGACTGGAATAAAAATAAACCGAGCTGGATGGATGCTGAAAATCCCAATTGGCCTGGTAACTATAAAGTAAAATACTGGAATACCGACTGGCAGAATATCATTTATAAGAACAGCGACTCATACCTGAACAAAATAGTCAATGCAGGATTCGATGGAGTATACCTCGATATCATTGATGCCTTTGAATATTACGAATAGATCAAACTATATTATAAAGCTAAAAGAGCCTGAGTATTATGCTCAGGCTCTTTTTTATTACAGATTAACAATATTGAAGAGCTGCTACTCCTTTTTCTTTTTACCAGTTCATTAAGATTAAGGCATATCTGTCGGTCAACAATATGGCCAGCCTCTTTAGAATTGCATCGTTGTCCGGATCATTAAAATGGAGGCCAACGTACGATCCGAAGCAACCACTTATCCGGAGTGATTGACTCCTCCCGACAGGCCCATAAAAACTAGATTGGTGTCGTCCCAACCAGAAGGCGAGAGGAATTTACACGACAGGTAGAGCCAATTTCCAGTATAAAAATCAAGTGTTTTAACACTAAAAAAATTTTAGCAAGCCTGTCAAAAATTTCAAAAAACAATTGTGAAACCAATCAATTGCCAATAATTTGCAACCAATTGGTTTCACTAAAAAATAATATCTATGAAAGCAAAAATTCTGTTTGTTTTATGCCTGCTGGCAGGCCTCATGTTTATCAATGCCGGCCTTGACAAATTCTTTCACTATATGCCGATGCCTGAAGACATGCCGGAGGAAATGGTAAAGGCCGGGAAGGCATTTATGGAAATAGGCTGGCTTATGCCTCTTGTTGGATCGATTGAAATTATCGGCGGTTTATTATTGATCTTCCCAAGAACCAGGGCACTTGGCGCTATTGTTATCCTGCCTGTTTTAATAGGCATTTTACTCGCCAACATAAGCATGGCACCTTCAGGATTGCCCATTGTATTTGTTTTGATTGCGATAATACTTTGGGTAATTATAGACAACCGGGAAAAGTATCTGCCTATGATACGGAAATAACATAGGCCGTTATTGAATCTGGTTATTATACCAAAGAATACGCTTCCATGAGAAGAGATATTTTTCAAGCCATTGCCGATCCAACGAGAAGAGCCATTATTACCTTGATTACTGTACAGGCAATGACACCAAATGCTATTGCTGAACATTTCGACACTACACGACAAGCAATTTCAAAGCACTTGAAAGTTTTAACGGAATGTGAACTCGTAAAACAGGAACATCGGGGCAGAGAAATATACTATCAACTTGAAATTGATAAAATGAAAGAAATAGACAAATGGTTAGAACAATTCAGAAAGATTTGGGAAAGCCGCTTTGATCAACTAGACCAATTATTATTAACCCTCAAAAAGAAAAAATAATGAAACACAATTTGCAGTTCGACTTCCTTGTAGACAAAGAAAAAAATACGTTAACCATCAGACGCAAATTCTTAGCGGAGCGGCAATTGGTTTGGAATTGTTATACCACAAGTGAACTACTCGACAAGTGGTTTGCACCGGCTCCATTAACTACCAAGACAAAATCCATGAATTTTCATGAAGGAGGTCATTGGCACTATGCCATGGTAGAACCCAACGGCACAGAATACTGGGGCTATACCGAATATGTGAAAATTAAACCTATCGACTATTATACAGCATTAGACGCTTTTGCGAATGCAGAAGGAGAAATAAACAAGGACCTGCCGCGTGCAGAATGGCGTGTTACGTTTACCGACAAGGGTGAAAACACTTTGGTGGAGACAGTGGTGACCTATAAATCCCTTTCCGATTTAGAAACAGTTATTCAGATGGGCATGGAGCAAGGAATGACAGCAACACTTGATAAACTGGATGAATTGCTGTTAACCCTGAACAAGTAAAATAGAATTACAAAAAGAGAGATTGTCAAGTGTAACTTGGCAATCTCTGAATATACAAAGCAATCGGCAGATCAAGCCAAGCGATTTAATTATACCTCCGGTTTACCGAATTTTGATTTATCTGGATTTTATTTTAGCTTAAACAAACCATTCGTGCTCCCAGCCATTGAAAAGATTTCTTTCCATAGCATTCATTGTATTACTATTCCTTAATACAATCGGGTATTATGGCGTGTTCGTGGGCCTATACCATCGGAACGATGTTGCCATGAACAACGTATTCGATTCTGATAATTATAGCGGTCTTCAATTAATTACTATCAAGATTCCGGTATCTATACCCTACCTGTTCGACCAAACGGATTTCGAACGCGCACAGGGAGAATTTCAACACGAGGGTGAATTTTATCGCCTCGTAAAACAACGTTATGCAAAGGATACACTTACCGTACTTTGTGTAAAGGATGATACACACAAAAAGATAGACCGTGCGCTAAAAGACTATGTAAGAACATTTGGCGACAATCACAACGATAGTAAGTCAACTTTAAAAATTACAGTTAACTTTTTAAAAGACTATTTGCCGCAAGCCCTTTCAATATATACTGTTTCTCCAGGCTGGGTATATAGTCTGCAACACAATTCATTCTTTAGAACGCTGATCCCCGCTTTTACAGCTTCCATTATACATCCTCCGGAAAGAGCCTGAAGTAAAGTCAGGTACCCATTTTTCCTGCAACTGTATTCATATATACCTGGTCTGCAGGTGTATGTATCGTTACATTATACATGATGGATACCAGCCATTTGTATGGCAAAATCCGATTGTACAGCTTACATATAGCCTGGCAACCCTGGGCACCTGCCGACCGCATGTTCTATGTAAATCGCGTGAAGACGCGGGCAGAAGAAGGCTATGCTAACTATAATCCATATCACTAAATATATCATTTAATCAACCCTTTAACTACTATGAAAATTCCGACAGAACCCATTGGAAGTATACCGCGCCCGGCTTATTTGCTTGACGCCATGAATGCTTTCGCACAGGCAGAAATTAAAGAGGCAGATTTAAATCAGGCGCTTGAAAAAGCATTGAAAGAAACGATCAATCTCTTTGAACAGACCGGTTCTCCGATCATTACCGATGGCGAGCAGGGTAAACCCAGTTTTGCAACCTATCCTATACATGGTTCGCGCGAACTTGCTTCAGATGGTGTGGTAATTCCATTTGCTGATGGCCACACCCGGCAGCTGCCGAAGTTCACAGGGCGTAAATTCAAGTACGAAAATTTTGCAGGCAATTATGTTAAAAAAGCAAAGCAATTTACATCGCTCCCTGTAAAGCAAGCGGTTATTTCTGTTTCAGCACTTAGCTTGCTATACCCTCCGGAAGGCATTGGCGAATATACCCGTGAGCAGTTTACAGCAGACTTGATAAATGAAGCGGAGCGAGACATTCGCCAGTGCTTTAATAATGGTGCCTATAACGTACAGATAGATTTTACAGAGGCCAGACTTGCTATAAAGCTCGATCCCTCCAAGTCGTTACTGAAAATGTTTATTGCTCTCAACAATCAGGTACTCGATCGGTTTACAAAAGAAGAACAAAAATATATTGGCGTGCATACATGTCCCGGAGGAGACAAAGATTCTACGCATAGTGCCGATATAGGTTATCCTGAACTACTGCCATACTTATTTCAACTCCATGTAGGTAATTTTTACCTGGAATATGCCGCAGAGAAAAACAAGAAGGATACACTTCAATCCATTCGTGAATTTGTGAAGCCCGGCCAGAAAATTTTTCTGGGTGTAACAAATGTTCTGGACAAACATATCGAAACGCCCCAGGAAATATGCGATCTTGTTCTGGAAGCTGCCGATATCCTTCCCATAGAGCACCTGGGAACAACAGATGATTGTGGCTTCTCTCCTTTTGCTGATGATCTTTCAACAGCACGCGAATTGGCGTTTGCCAAGATCAAGGCGCGTGTGCAAGGTACTGCACTTGCCGAGAAGAAACTTCGTCTATAACACGCAAGAGAAGTATATTTCCATAAAATACTAAAAACTGTAGTGGATAAGGAATGTATCCATTACAGTTTCTTCAATACTATAAATAGTTTGTACGGTGATCCTCCAATAACAGCCGGGAGTATATTTACTTCTTCGCAAAGTAGAATACAAAAACGGCAACCGTTACCTGAACTGGTTCGGCAGCAAAATGGCAGCTTCGGCAATATAAAAACCGTCTTATCCAGAAGCAGTTAACATTGTAATAACAAAGAAAAAATTGTAACGACTGCTGTAACGTGAATCATTACTCAATCACCGCACGTGCACCATGCCTGTAAAATGGATGCTGACTTTTTCGTTGCAAAATTTTTCCGCCTTGTTACATATTTGGAAGTACGCATTCATTGCAACACGTTTATTCCATTAAATTCGACCCGGTTTTAAGCATCTTGAGTCGACAGCCAGGGAAATGCCTGTGGTTGCGCTGTCACAAATACCGATTATTATGCAAAATATCTCTTCCGTTAATAACACAAAAAAGATTGCATTCTACTTAGTGGTAGTAGGTGCATTTGCTTTGTTTATTTATCTGATCCTGAAACAGGGCACCACGAACCTGGAAGTAAGCCGGCAAATAGTAACATCTTCCAAAGACAGTAATTATTGGCACGACTTCATTACAGGTTTACAACATAGCTTCAGGCATCCGCTTGCTATACTCCTCGGGCAGATTGTTGCCATTATTATCACGGCGCGATTCTTTGGCTACCTCGCCAAAAAAGTGAGACAGCCCGCTGTAGTCGGTGAAGTTATTGCTGGTATAGTACTGGGCCCATCGCTGCTCGGACTATATTTTCCGGATTTTGCTACTACTTTGTTTCCCGCTCAGTCGTTGGGAAATCTTCAGTTGCTGAGTCAGATCGGATTGATTCTGTTCATGTTTGTAATCGGTATGGAACTTGACCTTACTGTGCTGCGCAACCGAGCACATGATGCTGTAGTAGTAAGCCATGCCAGTATCATCGTTCCGTTTGCATTAGGGGTTACCTTCGCCTATTTTACGTATGAGACATTCGCGCCACAAACTATAAACTTTACCTCATTCGCATTGTTTATGGGCATTGCCATGAGCATTACAGCATTTCCGGTGTTAGCGCGTATTGTGCAGGAACGTGGCATCCAAAAAACAAAATTAGGAACCATTGTTATTACCTGTGCTGCTGCCGATGATATTACTGCATGGTGCATACTGGCTGCGGTTATTGCCATTGTAAAAGCAGGCTCTTTTGGCAGTTCGCTGTTTATTATACTCATGGCCATCGGCTATGTATTCGTTATGCTCAAAGTAGTAAAGCCTTTTCTGAAAAGAATTGGTGACCTGCACACATCACGGGAAAATTTAAGCCAGCCAATTGTCGCGATCTTTTTTCTCACCCTTATACTTTCTTCTTATGTTACCGAGCTTATTGGTATACATGCATTGTTCGGAGCTTTCATGACCGGTGCCATCATTCCTGAAAATGCTAAGTTCAGAAATATATTTATTGAAAAAGTAGAAGACGTATCCGTTGTATTACTGCTTCCACTTTTCTTTGTCTTTACCGGACTCAGAACACAGATCGGTTTGCTGAACGAACCTTCGCTGTGGATGACCGCGGGCGTGATCATCGCTGTAGCTGTTACCGGTAAATTTTTAGGAAGCGCTATTGCGGCCAAAGTTGTTGGCCAAAGTTGGAAAGACAGTCTTTCTATTGGAGCGTTGATGAACACCCGCGGGCTGATGGAACTTGTTGTACTCAATATAGGATATGACCTCGGTGTACTGAGTCCTGAAGTATTTGCCATGATGGTTATTATGGCATTAGTGACTACCATGATGACTGGACCCGCTCTCGATATGATCAATCATTTTTTCAAAGACAAAACAACTGCTGCACCAGGCAAGATTGCAGATTCCGGTCTTTATAAAGTATTGATCTCTTTTGCCAATCCGGATACCGGCCGCACGCTGCTGCGACTCGCCAACAGCTTTACAAAAAATCTCAATGGCAATTCAGAACTCACTACCATGCACCTTTCACCTGCAAATGATTTGCATCTATATAACATTGAGGAATATGAACGTGAAAGTTTTCTGCCAGTGCTGGAAGAATCGAAACAGCTAAACCGCAAGGTGAACACCATGTTCAAAGCTACATCTGATCTTGAATCGGATATAGCAGAAATTGCCAACAAAGGAAATTATGACATCTTGCTAATTGGTGTCGGTAAGTCCATTTACCAGGGAACATTGCTTGGAAATATACTGGGCTTTACCACACGCATTTTTCATCCTGATAAATTCTTCGACAAACATACCAAATTAGACAGCGGATTATCTGACTCTGCTTTAGACCTGAGAACAAATGCTATTCTTACCAAAGCAGATGTACCCGTTGGTGTATTTATAGATAAAGATTTCAATACTGCCGATCGAATTGCAGTTGCCATTAGTGAATCTCAGGATTCGTTTCTGCTCGAGTATGTGCAACGCTTTATTTCCAACAACCAATCGCAGGTGATTATTTTAGAACTTGGCCGCACACTAAAGAATGACCATGGATTTAAAGAAAGAATCAGACAGATTGAACAGATCGCACCGAATCATATTGCAATTGTTTCGGCTGGCGAAATACAGTCAGAAAATTTTCAATCAACAGATCTATTCGTAACCAGTATTTCTACCTGGGCAAAATTAGTAGCGGAAAAAAACAAATCACTCGCGGATGCGCCCTCTACATTGATCTTAAAAAAATGACCCGACAACTGTTGACTCTCTAAAAAGCTCAAGGTATTCTCACTTAATCATACTCACGAAACCAGTCAATATCAACATATCTTTTATCCTCTTTTACATTGAAATTAAAAATTCCAATGCGATCGCCTCTATAGCTGCCCCAGGTCAACTGATAAGGGCTTCCAAAAGAATGGTAGTGCTTACCATCAGTACTAAAAGCATAATGATGGCGATTGAGTACAACATCCGAATGTCCGCCCCAGGCTTCCATGTTTTGCCATCAGTATATTCCATTGGTATAGGATGTCCTGTAGTGGGGTGAACAAATACACTTCACTACGTTTTATACCTTTGCGACTACCCAAATCAGCAACTATCAAAACTACTTCGACTAATCCGGTATATCCATTTCGCCAGCCCGAAATCTAATACATGCCTTGGGATACCGATGTGTATCTCCGCTTGTGAATATAACTTCGGTATAGTCTACATCAGGGTCGTAGAGAAAAAGTTTTCTATCTACTTTTTCTGCCATCTCCTGAAGTTCGTTGAAAGGCTTAGAGGATAAATCATAATGGCAGAATGTAACTTTTGTATATGAATAATCAGTATCCGCATCCTGCCCTTGCGAGATTACTATATTTTCGTGGTCAAAGGTGGATATCAAATCGGTTCTTAGCGCTACCAATTCTTTAAATTTTTTCTTAATAGAACATGAAGCTGTAACAATTAACAATGCAAAAATAAAGGTCTTTTTAGGCATAGAGTATAAGGTTAACAATTCGACTAACGAGGCCATCGATTAAAGGTTTGAAATCTTGCTAATACATCATCGCGTCACCGTCAATCATTTTTTGTCAAGCCAATCAAAGCCCAGACGGTTAAGTTTATTTACTTGTTCTGTCGATAGTCTGTGTCTATTCTTTCGCTGCCAGGCTATCCAGAGGCCCAGTGAGGTATATGCTCCAGTGCGCTTCGATGGCTTAGCGTGCCCAAATTCTTTTTTAAATTTCTTCAGTTCTTCATATCGCTTATCCCATCGTAATCTAAAATAGTCAGCCCTTCTCCAAGTAAAATCAAACTTGATGGCTTTTAACTTTTGCTTTTGTGCATCAGTAAGTGTCTTGTTCCAAACCTTTAAATTATCCAACCATCCTCGCAATTCCTGATTTTTAATGGGGACAACAAAATGACCATTGTCAAGATAAAATTTCTTTAGTTTATTATACATCACATTCCATTGGGCGTCTCTTTTTTTCTTCCTGTCTTTTCTCCAAACCATTCCCAAAGCCTCCAGTTTCTCGCGCCTGTATTTGGTTATAGATACTTTTTCTTCCTGAGCCATTAGCCATCGATGCAATTTAGGATTCATTCTTTTCGTGACTTTGATGTGGCCATGCTTCTTATAAAAAGCCTTCAGCTTGTTATACATGGCGTCCCAGTTTTCTCCTCTTCTATTTTGTATTTGATCACTCCATTCGAACCCGAGGTCATTCAATTTTTTTCTATGATCTTCGCTTAGAAGATTTTCTTTAATCCGGTTTATATTAACCCATGCATAGAGGGCCCGCTGACGAATGGGAACTTTGCAATGCCCGTAAGTACTCTTGAACTTTTTCAATTCCTCATACTTCTTCAACCATTTTTCTTCTTCTATTTTCTTTCTTCCTGCATTCCAGTCAAACTCGATTGAGTTAAGCAGCCTGATCTTATCCTCCGAAAGCTTTCCACCCTTATACCTTTTAATTTGCGACCGGCTCCATTCAAACAAATCAGAATGTTTACTATCCCGCCACGCAATGCGCGAGTTGCCAAATTCGTGATAATAGGCTTTCAGCCTTTCAAATCCCCGCAACCACTGTGCAGTATAATGAGGTCTTCTCAATTCCCAGATAAACTCGATTTCGTCAAGCTTGCGGATATGTTCAGGTGAAAGTCTTTTGTGCGATAGTCGTTGTTGTTTAACCCATGAACTCAACAATTCTTGTTCTGCATCATCAGGAGAAACCTCCGTATGTCCGAACTTCCTGTAAAAGGCCCTGAGTTTTTCATACATAACATCCCAATCATCAATGACGTTATAATCGAAATTGAAACCCATTGCCGTGAGTTCTTCTTTTAGCGGCTTTGGTAGTTGGTGTTTTTGATTTCTGATATTCTCCACCCATCGCGAAAGAGTCAAATCTTCTTTCCATTGAGAAGGAACGTTACAATGGCCAAATTTCTTTTTGAAGGTCTTTAACCTGGCGAGATTATGTTTCCAAACTTCCATATAAACTTATCTGAACAGAATTAAAATGAATCAAAGTTAAAACAAAGACTCTTAATGTTATTAATTCTTTGTCAGGCTGACAATAGTGACACGATAACAATTGTGTGCAGTTATGTATAGGGAAAAAATGGGTGATTGAAATAGCATCAATCATATAATCGACAGATTACATCAAATTATCAATCGTCTGATAGGCAAGACAATTTGCTTCTGTCTTACTATATATTTCGAAGTTAGTTGTGGTCAACTTTCACACCAGAACGTTCACGGGTCGGTGGTAGCAAAGTATATATGGTAATACCACCGGTTTCAATTGTCTTATAGAACTTCGTCAAAACGGTTTGCTATTGCATTGAGGCTGCACGCCCATGACATTTAACTGGTAGGGCATGACGTACATTTCGTATACTTCATCGCCACGCAAGGCTTTGATTCTTGAAAGCATTTGAATATATTAGTTATATCAATCGTTGCCTTATGTATCCAGCATTCAAAATATCCAGGATTCACCTGTTTGATAGAATTGTATTAACAGACCGGCTTACAGAATTATCAGTGAAAATCGATGCATTGCCCAAGTGCTTCATTTTTTATGTTCGATTCGAAAACATGAGCACCTTTATTACGCTGCTGGAGCAAAGCTCAATCAACACCTTTACGTTCATTCCTGCCAGTCACTCTATAGAGAGATTTCGAAGCCGGTCAGTTTTGAAATTTGAATGAGTTAATCCGGTTCATCCAGCCTTTATATATTTTCTGGCTTGGCTTCCTTGATTACTTCAATGAAATTCCTGCATACTTCCCTGAGCGATTCCGACAGCATCTTTGGGAATAGTCGAGTCTATGCATTCAGTGTCTCTGTTCCTATAGTGGCTACATAGCACGCATCGTCTTCACTGGAAATCTTTGACACCTAATTTGGCAATGTTGAACACCTGACTGGAATCTTTAGTATTATATGTTCTTCGTGAGAACATTTCGTATATTTAAATAGTGTTCACATTTCGTATGGAACAGCCTAACCGACTCTCTTTTGACTTCTTGGAAACTACTATCTGTAGGAAGCTTTCAGATACATTTGATAAGTATAGGGATATATTGCCGCTGATTTATGACATCGAACAAGTTTACAACGTGTTGGAGTCTGATTCTTACATTGCTGCTGTTGATAACATCCTCACAGTACTCCAGGAATACCGTTCGCAGTCAAGCCTTGCAGAGGAGATGTTTGGAAATATAATAAAGGATTTTTGGCACGGGATAAATGAAAAGAACCCTGGCCATAAAGGAAAGTACTATATAGATTCCGTTGTGGACAACGATTAAAAAAACAAAATCCCCTGCCCGGGTTTATAGTTCATCTGAAATACCTATGCCTTCCTAGTTAAGAACTTCTTTGAGCCAGGACAACGCAGCATCGTGATCACAAAAAAATCTCTTCGTCAATCTATGATTGTCTTGGTCGTGGTCATCTGATGACACCTCCGCATTTAATTCTGCCAGAGGATAATTGGGAATAACCATCGCTATATAGCGGATACCCATTCCAACAACTCTGGGTTGCCAGTCCGTACCGATCCATTTCAAATCGTTGCCGGACACCGCCTTTCCACTTCGAATATCAAAAAGGATACCCAGATTCTCATGGATTTGCTTTTTCTCGGCAACATAGTCAAGAATCAAATTAAAACATTCACGCACATCACTACTCGTTTTGAAACCTGTGACCTCATGGCGAATGCAAGGGATTTCAGGAATATACTCATTGAAACCATAAGACTTTTGATCAAGGATAATTCCTCTGCCGGTGGATAGATTCATAAACTGAAATTTGTTACCGCAAAGCTATAGAAGAAGTGGATTGATCCGTTCGGAACAAATACCGAGGGCAGTTGCGTATTTATACTTAGTCCGCCAATCTCTTAACAAAGCCGATAATGTCGTCTGGACTTACTAGCCTATTCACATATACTAACCTATAAGGTATATAATACTGTATTCCATACTAAAAATTAATGTACAACATATACTTTGAGAAGTTTTATTGAAGCCCTGCATTTATAAGATTCAAAACAGGTCTCCGGAAAAGGTGACCATTCTGCATGGTGTATATCTCCCAATTTAAGATACATCGAGTTTGAATTTGCCAAAAAATTCAAGAATACAAGGAACCGAACAGGATCACTTCAAACAAAAAAAGCCTGAAATTTTTATAATTTCAGGCTTTTTGATGTTATGGTAGTCCCGACAGGAATCGAACCTGCATCAAAAGTTTAGGAAACTCCTATTCTATCCATTGAACTACGGGACCAGTTCTTGCTAAGCTCCATTTAGCAAGGGCCGCAAAGATAAAAAATATTGGCTCTGTTCAAGTTGTTTCGGTAGGCCAAGGTGAGAATTCGTAACCATCCTTCATGAAATTGGGATATATCTGCAGATGTTTTTCTTTCACCCTGTCGAAGATCAGTTGTTTTAGTTCCTGGATATTTTCACGTGCTGTAGCCGATACAAAGATGACATCTTCATAGCCATGCTGCCGGTAAAAGCCCCGCATTTCTTCCAGGTTCACCTCCGGATTGCTGGCTTTGAACAAATCAATTTTATTCAACACCAGCACAGTGGGTATAGTCGCCGCTCCTATCTCTTCCAGCGTTTTAGAAACAACTTCTATCTGGTTATCATGAAATGGATGAGCAAGATCAACCACATGTAAAAGCAGATCTGCTTCACGCACTTCATCCAGCGTAGACTTGAATGACTCGATCAAATGATGCGGAAGTTTGCGAATGAAGCCCACCGTATCGGAAAGGAGAAATGGAATGTTGCCAAATACAACTTTGCGCACGGTAGAGTCTACGGTTGCGAAGAGTTTATTTTCCGCCAGCACGCCCGAGCCGGATAGTAAATTCATAAGGGTAGATTTTCCTACATTGGTATATCCTACCAATGCTACCCGCACAACGTTGTTGCGCGATTTGCGCTGGGTGGCGCGCTGCTTCTCGATCTTTTCGAGTTTTTCTTTCAGCACAGTTATCTGAAAGCGAATATTTCTGCGGTCAGTTTCAATTTCTTTTTCACCGGCACCACCACGTGTGCCTGTTCCGCCTCGCTGGCGTTCAAGGTGAGTCCACAATCGCGTTAAACGGGGTAACAAATATTGGTTACGGGCCAACTCAACCTGCGTACGGGCCTGTGCTGTCTGCGCACGCCATAGAAATATATCCAGAATTAACAGGCTTCGGTCATAAATTCGAACTTTAATATCCTCATTTTCCTTCGGATTTAGCTCACGTTCCAGATTTCGGAGCTGCGATGGCGATAGATCATCGTCAAATATTACATTCCCTATTTTTTCGGTATGAACAAATGCTTTCAGCTCAGCTAACTTTCCCTTGCCAAGGAAAAAACGATGGTCTGGGTGCGGTAAATTTTGAACAAACCGCCGTACCGTCTTAATTCCGGATGTTTCCGCTAAAAATGCAAGCTCATCCAGATGCTCATCGGTTTCCTCTTTACGAGTGTTATTCAGCGCTACTAAAACTGCTGTTGAAGAATTGTCTTCCATAGTATCATTTACGAGAGGCGAACATACGCGATAAATATTTATACAAGTTACCGGTCATGGTTACTTTTTTCTACCTTTGTTGAATCTAAACCCAAGAATTATAGAGACCATCTGATTTTTCGACCATTTGTCGGAAGAAGGATTTTCAAAGTTCTCATAACCAGAGCCCAATGATGAGAATTGCTATTGTCCTCAACACTTCCTGGAATATTTACAATTTCAGGATGAATTTCGTTCGTGCGCTTTTAGCGCAAGGTTACGAAGTTCATACTATTGCACCGGAAGATGAATATACCCACTATTTGCAAGAAGCCGGGTGCATTCATCATAAAGTAAAAATGGACAGCCGTGGGGCTAATCCTATAAAAGACTCCGCCTTGATTGTAGAGCTTTACGCTATCTACAAAAAGGTAAGACCGGACATCATCCTGCATTATACCATTAAGCCCAATGTATACGGAACACTGGCAGCATCGCTGCTTAGAATTCCGGTTGTAAATAATGTTTGCGGATTGGGTACCGTTTTCCTCAAAAAGAATTTAGTCTCCGCCATCGCTATCTTCCTGTATAAAATCAGTTTTCGCTTTGCGCAGAAAGTATACTTCCAGAATCCGGACGACCGCGAGTTGTTTGTAAAAGAAAAGTTGGTTCGTGCGGAAGCGGTAGATCTATTACCCGGCTCTGGCATTGATCTGGAAAAATTCAAGCCGGCAGGTTTCAAGCGTAATGAAAAATTTACGTTTCTTCTCATCTCCCGGCTCATTACCGATAAAGGTGTAATGGAATATATAGATGCGATCAGGAAATTGAAATCCACAGGGATAGAAGCACGCTTTCAGGTACTGGGCGCTATGGATCCTGAACATAAACGAGGTATAAAAAGAGAAGTAATTCAGGAATGGATCGACTCCCAAACCATCGAATACCTCGGCACTACTGATAATGTGCAGCAATTCATCAACCAGGCTGATTGTATCGTACTGCCTTCCTATCGCGAAGGAACTCCCCGCACCCTGCTGGAAGCTGCCAGCTCATCCAAGCCAATCATTGCTACCGATGTTCCGGGTTGCAATCATGTTGTGAAAGACAATTTTAATGGACTTCTTTGCAAATTGAAAGACGCTGATGATCTGGCTGAGAAGATGAAAATGATGGCGGGCTTCGACAGCACCAAACTTCGGGTTTTAGGTGAAAATGGCAGGGCAAAAGTAGAGGCAGAGTATAGCGAATCCATCGTAATCGACAAGTATCTTCAGACCATCTGCGAGTTAAGAAAGGTTTCTTAAACTTACAGACTATATTTCATGGAAGTAAAACAGACCGGCATTGAAGGGCTGGTAGAAATTTTTCCGGCCGTCTATAACGACAGCCGCGGATGGTTTTATGAATTTTACCGCGAAGACACCTTCAACAAATCAGGTATACATTACAAATTCCTGCAGGAAAATCGCTCCTTCTCCAAGAAAGGTGTTATCCGCGGGTTACACATGCAACTCCCACCCTACGCTCAGGCAAAGCTTGTAACTGTATTGCAGGGGAAAGTATTGGATGTTGTGGTTGATCTCCGCCCCGGTTCTGCCACGTTCGCAAAAGTTTACTATTGCCTGCTGGAGGCTGAGAAGTGCAATATGCTGATGGTGCCAGAAGGTTTTGCACATGGATTTGCTGCCCTGGAAGACTCCGTTTTCTTCTACAAGTGTTCCAATATTTACCACCGCGACTCCGAGAATGGCATACGCTGGAACGATCCTGAGCTAAATATCAACTGGCAAGTGCAGAATCCCATCATTTCAGATAAGGATCAACAATTGCCAACACTAGAAGAGTTATTGAGAAATTCTGTAATTTCACGATAATACGTAACCGAACCCATAACTTTTTTACAGTTGAGAGTTTTGCGCTTTTTTCATTCTATACTCATTTTATTTTTTGCAGGCCTTATACTGTCGTCTTGTGCTTCTTACAGGCAGAACATTATGTTTAAGGTTAGCGATCAGCAAGCCATTAACGGGCAAGCTGAAAAGGCAGAACGGAATTATGTTATTCAAAAAAACGACCGGCTGGAACTGGAAGTATACACAAACCAGGGCGAGCGACTAATCGATCCAAACAATTATATCGATCAGGATAATCCGGGAGCATCCGGAGCGGGTGCTGGCGCTGAAAAGAAAAAAGCAAATACATACCTGATCAACGAAGAAGGCATTTTAAAGCTGCCGATGATCGCTCCTATAAAACTGGAAGGACTTACGATTATGCAGGCCGAAGAGCTGCTGCAAAAAGAATACGCTAAATATTACCAGCAGCCTTTCGTGGTGTTGCGCTATACCAACAAGCGCGTGGTGGTGTTAGGTGCACCGGGCGGACAGGTTATACCGCTCGCTAATGAGAACATGCGACTAACCGAGGTACTCGCGTTGGCAAGAGGTATAAACAACGATGCCCGTGCTTCGAATATCCGTATATTACGGGGCGACACGTTGTTTGTGGCTGACCTCACAACTTTTGAAGGATATAAGAAAAACAATATATTGATCAAGCCCGGAGATATAGTGTATGTTGAACCTATCCGCAGGCCAATCAGTGAAGCACTCCGCGATTATGGTCCGGTGCTTAGTGTCATTACCAGCCTTACAACACTTATTGTTGTGCTTATATCACTATAAATCCTTCGTGTGGAGCCAGTAAAAAACAATATCAATTCAAACCCTTTATCAGCAGAAGGTATCGATTTCAGTAAGCTCAAAATTATTGTAGTCAATAACCTGATCTGGATCGTATTGATATTCCTGGTTATCAACTTCACTTCGTATACCATTATCCGCTATACACAGGATCGTTATGAGTCGTCTTCTGAAATTAAGCTCGATGTAAAGGATGAAGCTTCCGAACTTGGCATTAACATGCTGGCGGGAGAGCAAACGCAAAGCACAGACCTGATCTCCGGAGAAATAGAAATGATCCGGTCAAAACTATTCCTCGAACAAGTACTGGATTCTTTAAACCTCGATGTAAGTTACTTCAGCAAAGGCGAAGTACTGAATCATGAACTCTTTAACAACACACCGGTGTGGGTGGATTTCAGAATAGAAAATCCGGGATATTACAATCAACCCTTCTATCTTGAAAAAGAATCACCCGAAACATTTTCACTTACCTGGGAAGAAGGCAATAAAAAAATCAGCGGTCAATATGGAAAGCCGGTACGTGCCGATGGAATAGAACTTACATTGACTCAAAACAAAGATTTTGTTTCCGAAGGTGAGATTGAGTTTTTCTTCATTATCAACAGTCATGATGTTTTGTTGAGCTATCTTATTTCCAACCTCTCGGTAGAGCCGCTTAATTATGCAGCCAAAACCATCCGCATCGCTTTCAAAGATAACAATGCCAGTAAGGCGTATGCCATTGTAGATGCAATCGACAAAACATACCTCCACTATAGCTACGAACAGAAAAAACTCGCTACCAAGCAAAAAATTGATTGGCTCAACAACGAGCTCACACAGATTGAACTCAAGATGGAAGGGTTCGAAGATTATTTCGAACGCTTTACACTCAAGAATAAAACCAACGACCTGCAGGAAGATTTGCGAAAGACGATTATCAGCATTAACAAGATCGATTCGCAGCGCTATGAAATGTCGCGCAAAATTACCGAGTTAAACAAGTTAATGGATGGACTACAGGCAAAGAATTTTTCTGTTACGCCCTCCATTCGCCAGGTGTTGCCCGATTATTTATTTAAAGATATAGATGCTGTTCAGACTCTGTTATTACAACAAGAGCGGCTCAAGTTATCGTATAACGAAAGCACACTGGCATATCGCGAAAAGCAACACGAAGTTGATACGCGTACCAATAAAACCTACGAGCAGCTAGCGGAGCTAAAAACCGACTGGATGAAAAAACTACAAGAGATGAATCAGCGTAAAGCCAACCTGGAGTCAGCGTTTGTAAACATGCCCGATCAAAATACACAATACTCCAAGAATCAACGCTTTTATAAATTATACGAAGAATTTTATCTCTCGCTAATGCAAACCAAATCAGGCTTTGAGATCGCACAGGCGGGAACAACTCCTGATTTCAAAATACTTTCTCCGGCTACAGTACCTGGAGTTCCCATTTCTCCCAACCGGAAGATCATCCTGGGCATAGGCCTCGTTACCAGTATGGTGGCTATATTTTTCTTCATTGGATTTTTATACCTCATGCATAACAAGGTTACAAACGTGAACGAGTTGGAGAAGATCAGTGGCGTGCCCGTATTGGGTGTAGTACCATCATCACGCTATTCTGCCAGTGAAGGATTGCATGTAATCAGCCATCCAAAATCGATGGTGAGTGAGGCGATTCGTACGTTACGTACCAACCTTGATTTCTTTCGCACCAGCGGACCGCAGCGTGTTATTGCTATATCTTCCACTATATCGGGGGAAGGAAAATCCTTTCTTGCGTTAAACCTCGGTGGTGCTATGGCGCTCTCGCGCAAAAAAGTGCTGCTTATTGACCTGGATATGCGCAAGGCAAAATCGTATTTGCCGGTTCATGTACCTGATCCGGCCAAAGGCATGAGTACCGTACTGATCAAAAAAGATCGCTGGCAGGATTGTGTACTCACCACCAACCTGGAGTTCTTTGATTATATACCTTCTGGTCCTATTCCTCCAAACCCTTCGGAACTTTTGTTGAACGGAGAGTTCTCAAACTTACTGGAAGACCTTAAGAAAGTGTATGACGTTATTATACTGGATACACCGCCGGTGGGTCTGGTTACCGATGGTATACAAGCTATGAAGCGTGCCGATATATCGCTCTATATCTTCCGCGCCAATTATTCGAAACGCGAATTTCTTTACAACTTGCAGCGTATTGTTTCGATCAACAAAATCGTTAATGTTACTACCTTGTTAAATGCACTTCCTTCGCCTCATAAAAAATCAGCCGGCTATGGCTATGGTTATTATGAGCCGGAAGAGAAAGGCAATGTAGACAAGATCAAATCTCTCTTTAAAATAAAAGCGTGATCAACTGGTTTCGAAAAAAAACACCATTAGCCACTACTCCCCTCACGACTGATATTCACTCCCATCTTTTACCGGGGCTGGATGACGGTGTAGAAACATTCGAACAGTCTGAAGCGATTATTAGAAAATTTTTGGCATTAGGATATAAGAAGCTCATTACATCGCCTCACGTAATGAGTGATACCTATCGAAACACACCAGCCGGTATAACAAGTAAGCTGGGTGAACTCAGAAAATACCTGGCCGCAAAGAACATCGATATTGAAATTGAAACGGCTGCCGAGTATTACCTCGATGAGGAAGTGTTTTCCATGATGGAAAAAAAGCAGCCCATGCTTTCTTTTGGAAAGAATTACCTGCTCTTTGAAACGAATTTCATGACAGAACCTTTCAATCTGAAGCAGTTTATTTTTCTGGCCAGCACCAACGGATATAAACCCGTACTGGCACACCCCGAACGCTATATTTACCTGCAAAACAATATTGAGAAACTGGAAGACCTCTTGCAACGCGGTGTACTTTTTCAGGTTAATATCAGCTCCATTACCGGTTATTATTCCAGGGAAGCACAGTCTACTGCTATGAAACTTATCGATCGCGGCTGGGTACACTTCCTTGGAAGCGATTGTCATTCACAACAACACATTGCATTAATCGGCGAAGCTCAAAAGCTGAAGTACTTTCAAAAAGCTCTATCTTTACCCCTACTCAACAATACTTTGTAATTTTTTAAGAGTGAGTATAACGATCAACGAGTAATTCTGTTGATCTGATTTGACTGATTGAAAACCTGATCAACGATGATTGCTGTAACCGGTGCCAACGGACTTCTCGGAAGTTTCATTATCCGAAAGCTTGTTGAATTGAAAGAACCCTTTGTAGCCCTGAAGCGCGAAAATAGCGACACCTCTTTGTTGAAAGATATAGCACACGCTATTACCTGGCGTACAGCCGATGTTACCAATGAAGTGTCATTACTGGAAGCACTGGAAGATGTAACACATGTTATTCATGCCGCTGCTGTCGTGTCGTTTAATCCGCGCAAAGCAGATATCATGATGGACATCAACGTGATAGGAACTCGTAATGTAGTCAATGCATGCCTTGTAAAAGGTGTGAAGCGATTGGTACACATCAGTTCCGTGGCAGCATTAGGCCGCCAGAAAGAGCAGCATATCATTGATGAAAAAAATAAATGGGTTGTCAGTTCAATTAACAGCAGGTATGCCGAATCAAAATACTTTGCCGAGCTTGAAGTATTTCGCGGACAGGAAGAAGGTCTTAGTACAGTCATCATCAATCCATCCATTATACTGGCACCTGCTGACTGGAACAACAGTAGTGCAAAACTTTTTAAGTATGTGTGGGATGAAAAACCTTTTTATATAGATGGCTATATGAACTATATAGACGTTCGCGATGTTGCCGATGTCGCATATCGCATGTTGCATCAACCTATTGAAGGTGAACGTTTCATTCTTAACGCTGGCAACATTTCTTTTAAAAATTTCTTTACACGTTTAGCGCAGCAGTTTCAAAAAAAAGCACCTGGTATAAAACTCACTTCAACGACTTTAAAAATTATTGCCCGACTGGAACATTTCCGGACATGGTTTACAGGCAGCGAACCACTCATCACACGGGAAACTGCCAGAATAGCCGGTACGGAATTTTTATATGACAATCATAAAATCAAGAAACTTTTCTCTATTCAGTTTCAACCGATTGATAAAAGTATTGAATGGTGTTGCCAATATTACAGGGAAAAAATGTCGGTCGAAAAATAGAATGAAAGGTCGTAGCTTTACGTTAAAATTTACCTATTTTAGGAAAACCTTTAGTCCATGGCGAGAGAATACCGCAAACGAGAAGAAGAAGGAAACGAGCTGATAAGAAGATTTGAAGACCATCTCCGTAAGAAGAAAGCTGAGTTTTTCGATTTAGATGCCTACGAACAGATCATTGATTTTTACATGTTCCGTGGCAAACATAATAAAGCATTACAGGCTGTTAATCAGGCCATCAGTCAATATCCTTTTTCAACAGAGTTGATCACTATAAAAGCGCAGATTCTTACCAACCTGGAAGAATATAATGAAGCGCTTGAGTTGCTTGATCAGGCGCATGCATTGCAGCCTAATGATCCTGAAATATTTCTAACGAAAGGATCTATACTTTCATTGAAGGGTAATCACAAAGAAGCGATCGAGAACTTTGAGCAGGCATTGCTTTTTGCTGACGATAAAGACGAAGTATACTATAGCATAGGTCTTGCATATCAAAGCATGGAGAACTATACGCAGGCTATAGATGCATACAAGCAGGCAATTGAGATCAACATCAATCATGACGGTGCGTTATATGAATTAGCCTTCTGCCTGGATGTTACCGGCCAGCTTGAAAGCAGTATTGAATACTATCAGAAGTTTATTGACGAAGATCCATACTCTGCTGCTGCGTGGTATAACTTGGGCATTGTATACAACAAGCTTGAAAAATTTGAAGAAGCACTCCACGCATACGATTATGCTATTACGATCGATGAGACGTTTGCTTCTGCTTACTTCAATACCGGCAACACCTATATGAACATGGGTGAGTATACCAAAGCACTCGATTCATTCCGCAAGACAATTGATATTGAAGGACCAAGTCCTGAAGTATACTGTTGCCTGGGCGCTGCTTACGAAAGCCTGGAACAATATGAGTTGGGACTGAAATATTTTCAGAAAGCATCCAAGCTCGACACGCTATATGACGAAGCGTGGTTTGGTGCAGGTGCCTGCCTGGAGAAACAGGAGAAATGGTATCAGGCACTTCATTTCTATAACAAAGCATTAAAAATCCACCCGGAGAACTCCGAATACTGGAAAGCTGTAGCACACGCAGAATTTAAAGTTGGCAACACAGTATCCAGCGTTGACGCCTATGAAGAGGCCAGCAAGCTTGATCCGAGCGATAAAGAAATCTGGCTGAACTGGTCGTTTATCTACTATGAGCAAGGTGCTCATGAAAAGGCTATTGAGACGCTGTTAGCTGGTTTTGACGAAATACCTGACGATGCTGAGCTTTTCTATCGCATGGTAGTCTACCTCATAGAATCGGGCCGTTTTAAAGAAGCCTTTAATTATTTGGAAAATGCCTTAATTTTGGACTTCGATGGTCATACGGCCTTGTTTGATTTCTTTCCGAAACTGGAAACTCAAAAGGCTCTGTATAAGATCATTGAGCAGTTTAGAAAAGACAATAATTAATGAATTACGACCTTAACAACCTGCCTGAGCGTACCAAAAAGCCCAGGCAATACGGTTTTACCATGGCCATGGACAAGGGCCTGAGTATCCGTGAAGCCGAAGACTTTGTCAGTACCTGTGCAGATCATGTTGATATTGTTAAGTTAGGATGGGCTACATCATTCGTTACACCGAAGCTGAAAGAAAAACTGCAAGTCTTTAAAGAAGCAGGTATACCGGTTTATTTCGGAGGAACACTCTTCGAAGCGTTTGTTGTTCGCAATCAGTTTGACGATTATCGCAAATTGCTCGACAAATTTGATATGTCGTTCGCAGAAGTCTCAGACGGATCGATGGATATTGATCACGACAAGAAGTGCGATTACATAGCAAAACTTTCAGAACAGGTAACGGTACTCTCTGAAGTCGGGTCTAAAGATGCAGACAAAATTATTCCCCCGTATCAGTGGATCGAGCTTATGCAAAAAGAGCTGGATGCCGGTGCGTGGAAAGTAATTGGTGAGGCACGCGAAGGTGGTAACGTGGGATTGTTCCGTTCCACCGGTGAAGTTCGCTCAGGTCTCGTTCAGGAGATTCTGACGAAAATTCCCTTCGAGAAAATTATATGGGAAGCACCGCAGAAAGCGCAGCAAGTATGGTTCATTAAACTGTTGGGTGCCAACGTAAACCTTGGCAACATTGCCCCCGAAGAAGTTATTCCGCTGGAAACCATCCGCCTGGGGTTACGCGGTGATACCTTTTTACATTTTCTCGGTATAGAAAAGAAGAAAACAAACACAGCTCCTCCTTTTGAAATTGACTAAGGAAACAACGTATTGAAGAAAGCACTGGACTATATTCTACTCTACGTAAAAGGACTAAGCATGGGGGCCGTGGATGTTATTCCCGGTATATCGGGAGGCACTGTGGCTTTTGTTACCGGAATACACCAGGAACTTATATATTCCATCCGAGCCATTGATCGCGAGGCTTTCAGCCTGCTGGTTAAATTCCGCTTTGCGGAATTTTGGCAAAAGATCAATGGCAATTTCCTTCTCACCGTTTTCGCAGGAATTTTTACCAGCATATTCCTCCTCGCCCCTTCCATGGCGTATCTGCTGCGGTATTATTCCATTCCGTTGTGGTCATTGTTATTTGGATTGATTCTGATTGCGGCCCCGCTGGCCTTACGCAAAATCACCCGCTGGACAGCTGGAACGGTGCTCGCTTTTTTAGCAGGAATTGTAATCATGTACACATTAACGCGACTGAATGCATTACAATTACCCGCTGCATTGTGGATGATCTTTGTAGCCGGCGTATTGTGCAGCTGCGGAATGTTGCTGCCCGGAGTGTCGGGAGCATTTCTGCTGGTGTTCATTAACCGCTATCAGGCGGTTATCAATGCGGTATCAAAATTTAATGGCATCGTATTGATCACGTTTCTCATGGGTGGTGTTATCGGTCTCCTCGGCTTTAGCAGAGTATTCAGCTGGGTACTGAATAACTACCGCAACACGGCTGTAGCTTTCATGGCGGGCTTTATGCTGGGTTCGCTTAACAAAGTATGGCCCTGGCGCCAGGTACAGCAGTATGTTACCAACGGCTCTGGAGAACAGGTGCCCGTAGCTGAAAAAAGCGTGTTACCCTGGGATTATGTTACCCTTACCGGTAAAGATCCGCACGTTTTTCAAGCCATACTTATGATGGCCCTCGGTGTGTTTATAGTAGTATTAACAGAAAGAATTACGGCAAGACTTAAAACAAACATCTAACATGGAAAAAGTATTCGGACTAATCGGGGGAACCGTTAGTCATTCGTTCTCAAAGTCTTATTTTGATGAGAAATTTTTTCGCGAAGGTCTGCGAGACTACCGCTACGAATTATTTCCGTTAGGCAACATCACCGAAATCGAAAGCCTTTTAAAAGATACAAAGGGCCTTACCGGTCTCAACGTTACCATCCCTTACAAAGAACAAGTGCTCAAATACCTGGACGAAGTAGATGGCTTTGCCAAGAAAATTGGTGCAGTGAATGTGATCAGTATAAAAGATGGCAAGTTGAAAGGATTCAATACCGATTCAGACGCATTTTTCGAAACGCTGGAGAAGTGGTTGCCTAAAGATAAAACGTTCAAGGCGCTTGTTCTCGGAACGGGCGGCTCCTCTAAAGCAGTACAGGAAGCGCTGAAGAAACTGAAGATCGATTATCAGTTGGTTTCACGCGAAGCAAAATCAGGCATTATTACGTACGAAGATCTCGATAAGAATCCTTCACTCATTGAAAATTCAAAACTGATCATCAATACAACACCGCTCGGCATGAGCCCCAAAACGGAAGCGATGCCGCCGATCAATTACGAGCACATTGGCAGCGAGCACTATGTATACGACCTGATCTACAATCCGGCCCGCACGCTGTTCCTGCAAAAGTCAGAAATGCGCAATGCAACTATTAAAAACGGATTGGAGATGCTGCATGTACAGGCTGAGAAGTCGTGGACCATCTGGAATAACTAACGTGTAGCCGTTAACCGTTACAGGTTAAGAGTTAAACGACAAGCCAATAACTAATAACGGATAGCTAATAACGATTAACGGATAAAAACGATTAACAGATAAACGAGAGTCGCTCAAAGCCGGGCGACTCTTGTTTTTTTATTGCCAGTGATAGAAACACAAGGCCATTACTATTCGTTAGGAATGGTTTTGAGGTACAAGTGGAGGTTCTCCCATTGAACTATTTCACACCGCAAGACGATTAACCATTAACGGATAACGTGTAACTTACTCGAAGGATAACGATTAACTTACTTCATGGATTTCAAACTCAACAGCGAATACGTGCCTACCGGCGATCAGCCTCAGGCGATCAAACAATTGATAAGAGGTCTTAACGAAGGCGAGGCACACCAGACACTTTTAGGTGTAACAGGATCCGGAAAAACATTTACCATGGCCAATGTGATTGCGCAGAGCAATCGGCCGACACTGGTTTTGAGTCATAACAAAACGCTTGCAGCACAATTGTATGGAGAGTTCAAACAATTCTTTCCGGAGAATGCTGTGGAGTATTTTATATCGTACTACGACTATTATCAGCCGGAAGCATTTATACCTTCTTCCAATCTTTATATCGAAAAAGATCTTTCCATTAACGAAGAGATCGAGAAGCTACGGCTGAGTGCTACCTCTTCCCTGCTCACCGGCCGAAGGGATGTTATTGTAGTAGCATCGGTATCGTGTATATATGGTATCGGTAACCCGGAAGAGTTTGGAAAAAATGTGATCAAGCTGAAAGCGGGAGAAGTGATCGCGCGCAACAAGCTGCTGTTTGCATTGGTTGATATACTCTATCATCGCACAGAGCTTGATTTTAAACGCGGCACATTCCGTGTGAAAGGTGATACAGTAGATGTATTTCTGGCGTATGCCGATTATGCTATACGGATATATTTTTGGGGCGATGAAATAGAATCCATTCAACGCATCGATCCGCATACAGGCAAAAAAATTTCAGATGAAAAAGTAGTAACCATCTTTCCGGCAAACCTCTTCGTAACAGGCAAAGATTTACTGCACCAGGCTATACGTGAGATACAGGACGACATGGTAGCACAGGTAAAGATGTTTGAAACGGAGCTGCGACACCTTGAAGCAAAGCGTTTAAAGGAACGTACTGAGTTTGACATCGAGATGATGCGTGAGCTGGGATATTGCTCCGGTATAGAAAATTACTCACGCTACTTCGACAGGCGCTTACCGGGTGCACGTCCGTTCTGCCTCATCGATTATTTCCCTGATGACTTTTTAATCGTGATTGATGAGAGCCACGTAACGGTACCACAGATACGGGCCATGTGGGGTGGCGACCGCTCACGCAAAGTAAACCTGGTAGACTATGGTTTTCGTCTTCCCTCCGCGCTGGATAACCGCCCGCTGACGTTCAATGAATTTGAAGCGCTCACCAACCAGGTAATCTATGTGAGTGCAACACCGGCTGAATATGAATTGAGAAAATCAGAAGGTGTTGTAATAGAGCAGCTCATTCGTCCTACAGGATTGCTTGATCCGGAGATCGATGTGCGGCCGAGCAAAAATCAGATCGATGATCTGCTTGAAGAGATTGACGAACGCGTCAAGAAACATGAACGCGTGCTGGTAACAACGCTCACCAAGCGCATGGCTGAAGAGCTTACCAAGTATATGGATCGCGTAGGTATAAAATGCCGCTATATACATTCGGAAGTGCACACACTGGAACGCGTTGAGCTGCTGCGCGAATTACGACTCGGAGTATATGATGTACTGGTAGGTGTAAACTTGTTGCGCGAAGGGCTGGACCTTCCGGAAGTTTCGCTGGTAGCGATACTCGATGCCGATAAAGAAGGATTCCTCCGCAATCAACGTTCGCTGGTGCAGACCATCGGTCGTGCTGCGCGTAACGCGAATGGCCGCGTAATTATGTATGCCGATAGCATCACCGAATCAATGCAGGTAGCCATTGAAGAAACGAATCGCAGAAGGAAAATTCAGCTCGACTATAATAAAGCCAACGGCATTACGCCAAAAACGGTTCTTAAATCAAAAGAGGCGATACTCGGGCAAACGAAAGTGGCCGACTCGAAAAAATCCACACGCAATTACTATGTGGAGAACGAAGAAGTTACACTGGCAGCCGATCCGGTAGTGGCTTATCTCAGCAAAGAAGAATTAACGAAGATGGCAGAGCGCACACGCAAGGCCATGGAGAAAGCAGCGAAGGAACTGGAGTTCATGGAAGCTGCCAAGCTACGCGATGAGTACATGGCGATCCAAAAAATGCTCGAAGAAAGGAAGTAGTCTGCCTGCTATATATATTATTTTCGAACGAGGTCAATGTTATAGAAACCTCCGCGATTCTCTTTTCTCTCCAGCGACTGGCGTGTAATGATATAGGCAATGGTGAGCAAGTTTCTCAACTCACAAAGCTGCGGTGAGAGTACCGCCTCATCGTATAGTTTTTCGTTTTCATGATACATGATGTCGATGCGCTTTAATGCGCGTTGCAGGCGCTCGTTCGAGCGAACAATCGCTACATAATCGCTCATCAGATCACGTAACTCTTTCCGGTTGTGTGTAATGAGAATTTGCTCGCGTGGTATCGTGGTGCCCTCTGCATTCCAGTCGGGTATAGTATCAGGCACTGCAATGTAACTCAGTTTACTTTCAACATCGGTAAAACAACGGTGTGCAAATACAATAGCTTCCAGCAATGAATTAGAAGCAAGTCTGTTTGCACCATGCAGTCCGGTACGTGAGCATTCTCCGCATGCATATAGATTCGCAATGGAGGTTCTTCCGAACACATCTACTTCAATGCCTCCACATTGGTAATGTGCAGCAGGCACTACCGGAATCATCTCGCGGGTTATATCAATGCCTTTGCTCAAACACTTCTCATAAATGTTCGGGAAATGCGATACGAAATCTTCTTTCGGCAAATGTGTACAATCAAGGTATACACATTCATCACCACGCGTAATCAACTCATTGTCGATAGCCTGCGCTACAATATCGCGTGATGCCAGCTCGGCACGTTCATCGTATCGAAACATGAAACGCTCACCGTCTTTCGCACGCAGATAAGCACCGTGTCCGCGTATAGCTTCGGTGATCAGGAACGAAGGATTATCATCTTTCGAATAAAATGCTGTGGGATGAAATTGCACAAATTCCATGTCGCGCACTTTTGCCATAGCGCGATAGGCCATCGCCACACCATCGCCTGTAGCAATCAGCGGATTGGTAGTGGTTCTATATACCTGGCCCGAACCACCGGTGGCCAGCATCGTTACTTTTGCAGTATACTTCTCAATCTTGCAGGTATGCTGATCCATTACATACGCGCCATAACATGTTATACCCGGCTGTGGCTGCGATATCTTATACTTGAAATGGTGCTCAGTAATTAAGTCGATCGAGAAATGATGCGACAGTAAAGTAATATTCGATAGCGTACTGACTTGCTTCAACAAGCTCTGCTCGATCTGCCAGCCGGTAATATCTTTATAATGTATAATTCGCTTGGCAGTATGTCCGCCTTCCCGGCCGAGCGCGAGGTTGCCCGATTCATCCTGGTCGAACTCAACCCCCCAGTCAATAATCTCTTCCAGACGTTCAGGCCCTTCCTTCACCACGAGCTCCACTACTTCACGATCGCACAACCCATCGCCTGCGCGCAGCGTGTCGTCTATATGTTTTTGAAATGAGTCCGTAAGTTCATCCAGCACAACCGCTATACCACCTTGTGCATACTTGGTGTTCGACTCGCTGTCGTCTGCTTTGGTGATAACGGTAATGGATTGATCGGGAAAGCGCTTGGCTGTTTTTATAGCGAACGACAGCCCGGCAATACCGGAACCGATGATGAGAACATCTGTTTGAGGCATGATCAGTTTTTAGAGATTTCCAGCATGCGCTGAATCGGAATCAATGCTTTTTTACGTATATCTTCCGGTACTTGTATCTCCGGCAGTTCATACTTGAGACAAAGATATAGTTTCTCCAATGTATTCATCCGCATAAAAGCACATTCGCTGCAGGCGCAGGTGTTATCTTCATGACTGGGCGCCGGTATAAGACTTTTGTGTGGCACTTCTTTGGCCATCTGGTGAAGTATACCGGCTTCTGTAGCAATAATATACTCGTTGCCTTCGTCTTTCTTCACGAAGTTTATCATACCGGTAGTTGACCCTATATAATGCGCTACTTTCAATATATGTGATTCTGATTCCGGGTGTGCTACAATCTTCGCGTTCGGATGTTGTTTGTGGAGGTCCAGTAATTTATCGATTGCAAAGGCTTCGTGCACAATGCACGCGCCATCCCACAACAACATATCTCTTCCGGTTTTATTGATGAGATAACGACCCAGGTTCTTATCGGGAGCAAAGATGATAGGCTTGTCTTTCGGCACTGCGTTTACAATCTTCTCTGCATTGGCGGATGTACAGATGATATCACTCATCGCCTTAATCTCGGCTGTACAGTTGATATAGGTGATCACGATGTGATCAGGATGGGCTTCCTTGAATTTACGAAACAGATCCGGTGGCGCTGATTCTGCCAGAGAGCAACCTGCCTTTAAATCAGGCAGTAATACCTTTTTATCAGGGTTGAGAATCTTGGCCGTTTCCCCCATGAAGTGAACACCGGCAAACACGATCATATCGGCTGTGGTGGCTGCAGCCTGCTGCGAAAGCCCTAAACTATCGCCTACATAGTCGGCTACATCCTGTATATCCGGAGTTTGATAGTAGTGTGCGAGAATGACTGCATTTTTCTCTTTGCGCAGGCGGTTTATAGCATCCACCAGATTGGTTTGCTTATCTACCGGAATATCCAGAAAACCTTTTTGCTGAAGTTTACCGGCAGCTTTTGCGATGATTTCGTCTGTTACCATTTTATGTTTTGCACCAGGCGGTGCGAAAATAACGCTAAATGTTCAGAGTTCCTGTAGCCCCTCTCGGATGGTCGGTAAGGGGCCACCATCCGGTTACTTTAATAACCCTAACTTATGTTGAAAAATTCCGGCTATACTGTTGGCTCGCTGTTTGGCTTCCTCCGCCTTTTCGCCTTCAAAATGCTCGTCAACCGTACGTTCAAAATGCAGCAGCCAGCGGTTAAAGTGCGCAGGTGTTACTGGCAAATCGCGGTGTTTTTCAAACGGATTACGCTTGTAACTTTGATCGCCCAGCAAGATTGATGACCAGAAATCATAGATCACCGGCAAGTGATGAGGCCAGTCTACATGGCTGAACAAAGGTGCCAGCAGATCATCCTGTTTTACTTTTGCGTAAAAGGCATCGATCAACAACGCTATATCTCCCCGCTCCAATATCTGCTTCATGATGTGATCTCCTTCGTATGCTCGCCCAGCCCGGGAGGTGCCAGCAAATTTATTTTCTTTACACCACCAAGCTTCGCTACAAAGCTTTTAACACCGGTAATGCCCCGATCGTTCAGCAGCAGTTCCTTTACTTCGGGAGTATCAAAAACCTGTTGCATATTCTGAATAAAACCCGCGGGTATCTTCATTCGATGTATAGCGGTGATCAAGGCATCTGCGGTATATAGAATTATACGCGTTTGCAACAACCCATTCAAATCCATTCTGTTCTCTACGCGTGCTGTATTGGTTTTGAATCGGTGATCGTGTGCCATCTCCGGCATTTCCAGTATAGCGCATAAATCCTGAAATTGCCGGTCGCTGCCTACTGCCAGTATTATCTCTTGCCCATCGGCAGTAGTATATACATCTCCATACGGAGCAATGTTTGGATGTGCAGAGCCCTGCTTCTGCGGAAGCTTTCCGGCCACCAGCCAGTTCGTTGCCTGATTCACCAGTGATGCTGCCGCAGCCTGTATCAACGACACTTCTACTTTATCACCTTTACCGGTTCGCTCACGATTGAGCAAAGCCAGTAATATACCTTCTTTGAGATGATGCGCTGCCAATACATCTACCAGCGCTACGGGCATCTTTAGCGAGGGGCCACCGGGCTCACCATTCATAAACATAAAGCCGGCTTCCGCCTGAATAATGGCATCATATCCTACTCGTGGGTTCTCCGGGCCATAGCCGCTGATCTGCGCATATATCAATCGCATATTCTGCTTCGATAAGGCTGCGTAATCAACACCCAATTTCTCAGCATCACCGGGTTTATAGCTGGCAATAACTATATCAGCTTTGCTGGCCAGTTCGTAGACGCTTGCACGATCTTGTTCAAGCGTGAGGTCGAGCGTTACTGATCGCTTGCCCCAGTTCACCGAGCAGAAATATGCAGAGCGATCATCGGTGCGCTCACCGGCCAGCTTCCACGTGCGTGTAACATCACCACCTGTGACCGGATTTTCTACCTTGATAACCTCTGCTCCCAGCTCAGCAAAAAATTGTCCTACGCTGGGGCCGGCCAGTACAGAGGCTAATTCAAGTACTTTTAAATCAGAAAACATACGATTGAATCTGTCATTTGGTACCAAAAATCACACTTCCTCTCCAATTGTAAACCATTTTATACCATTTTTGCACCGGATTCAAATAAATATACATGAGGAAACTACTGATAGCCGTTACGCTTATCATATTGACAGCTGCTTGTGATAAGAAGTCGCAAACTGCTCATGAATTGCGTACCGGCACGTGGCGAGCAATCATCGAAATTCAAGGTCAGCAATTGCCATTCAACTTCGAAGTGGTGAACGATGCGGATGGCGGCTATGATATTTACCTGCGAAATGCAGAAGAGCGTTTGCTGCTGGATGAAGTAAGTGTTACTAATGATTCTATAAATATAGGCCTGCACATTTTCGATGCCAACATTAAAGCACGCATAAAAGGCGACTCATTACAGGGCGAATTTATCAAGAACTACGAGAAGGACTATAACATTCCTTTCAGCGCGGTATATGGACAAACTTTCCGTTTCGAGAAAGTAAATGAGCAACAAAACATTCCTGACTTCTCCGGTAAATATGAAGTGACATTCATCAGTAATCGCGATACGACTAAAGCCATTGGTATATTTAAACAACAAGGTGATAGTGTTACCGGAACCTTTATGACACCCACTGGCGACTATCGTTATCTGCAAGGTAATGTAGTGAACAGCCTTATGCAGCTCAGTGCATTTGACGGTAATCACGCCTATATATTTCGTGCAACCAAAAAAGATGATGGTACACTGATGGGAGAGTTTATCTCCGGTAAAAACCACATGGAATTTTGGGAAGGCATTAAGAACGATAGTGCTTCGTTACCCAACCCTGAATCACTCACGTATCTGAAGCCGGGCTATGAGCGCATCGAATTTAGTTTCCCGGATGTAAACGGCAAGATGGTAACCCTTAACGATGAGAAGTATAGAAACAAAGTAGTGATCTTGCAGATGTTTGGTACGTGGTGTCCAAACTGTATGGATGAAACCATGTTCCTTTCTCCATGGTATAACGAGAACAAACAACGTGGTGTGGAGATCATAGGCCTTGCCTACGAGCGAAAACCTGATTTTGAATATGCCAGCAGCCGTGTGAAGAAAATGGTAGCCAAGCTGAAAGTAAACTACGATTTTGTGATTGCCGGCACAAGCGACAAGGTGAAAGCGGCTGAGACACTACCGATGCTGAATAAAGTAGTAGCCTTTCCGACCACTATTTTCATTGGTAAAGATGGAAAAGTAAAGAAGATACATACAGGATACTCCGGCCCGGGCACGGGTTTCTATTATGAACAAGGCATCCAGAAATTTAATGAGACGGTGAATGAACTTTTGAGCGAGAATTTGACTTCTAAAAAATAATGGAATCTGTAAACACACCATCAACTTCTCCTGCTGAAACCGCTACCCCATCGTTACCTGGAAAAGGAAAACGTGTGGTTGTGGGGTTATCTGGTGGTGTAGATTCAAGTGTGTCGGCATATCTTCTCAAAGAACAAGGTTATGAAGTGATCGGCATGTTCATGAAGAACTGGCACGATGACTCTGTAACGATCAGCAACGAGTGCCCGTGGATTGATGACAGCAACGATGCTATGATTGTTGCCCAGCACCTTGGTATACCTTTTCAGGCGATCGATCTCAGCGAGCAATACAAAGCACGTATTGTTGACTATATGTTTGCCGAGTATCAACGTGGTCGCACACCCAACCCGGATGTACTCTGTAACCGTGAGATTAAGTTTGATGTTTTTCTGAACGCTGCAGTAAAGCTCGGTGCTGACTTTGTGGCTACGGGGCATTATTGTCGCAAGGGCGAAATACAACAAAACGGCAAAACAGTATATCAACTGCTGTCGGGCAAAGATCCGAATAAAGATCAAAGTTATTTTCTTTGTCAGCTAACGCAGGAACAACTCTCGCGTTCGCTCTTCCCCATTGGCGATTTGCTGAAGCCTGAAGTGCGTGCTATAGCAAAAGAGATAGGTTTGGTTACAGCCGACAAAAAAGATTCGCAAGGTTTGTGCTTTGTTGGCAAAGTACATTTACCTGATTTTTTGCAACAACGATTAATGCCGAAGAAAGGCAAGATCGTTAATATACCGGCCGATGCCATATCTTTCAAAAATGGTTTTGATAAAAGCGATCTTGCACAGATAACAGCACCGTATCAACTTGAGCCTTCATTGGGCCGGGTGGTGGGTGAACACAATGGTGCACATTACTATACCATTGGTCAGCGTAAAGGATTAAACCTCGGTGGCTTTCCTGAACCGTTGTTTGTAATCGGTACCGACACAGACTGCAATGTGATTTATACCGGCATGGGCGAAGAACATCCGGGGCTATACCGCAAAGGGTTGTTCATTCCTAACGAAGACGAACATTGGATACGAACCGATCACCAGCTACATACAGGAGAATCGGCTACCTACAAAGCGCGCATCCGCTACCGCCAGCCACTGGCACCATGCACACTATATAAGAAAGAAGAGGGGTTGTATATTATTTTTGATTTACCCATGAAGAGCATTACCGCCGGGCAGTTTGCTGCCTGGTATGATGGTGAAGAATTAATAGGCTCGGGCGTGATCAGTTAACCGGGTAAATAATCATACCATAAGGTATATCCGGTAGTTAACCGGTTATAACAGCGATATAGCTATAGTATTTTTCATTCTAAATATTTCGGCACATTTTTCGTTTGGAACACTTTGCTTAATTTTGACCAAACAAAAATTCGATCTATGAAAAGACACATTCGTTTTGTGGCAGTAGCCGCTTTTCTGCTGCTTTCATTTTCTCAGTTCAGCGCTTCAGCCCAAGTGAAAAAAGGAGATTTCTTATTGAGCCCCAATCTTGGTTTCGGTTATTACTATGCCGGCAGCGGTGCCAGTGTAACTATCGGTGTTAATGGAGAATACGCCTTCACGGATGAGATCAGCGGTGGTGGGTACCTGGCCTACACACATTGGAAATACGGTTACAGGTATGGAAACAACAAGTATGATTATTCTTACAACTTTGTAGACTTTGGCGCGCGCGCATCTTATCACTTTGCCAAGTTGCTGCGCGTTTCGAATAAAAAATTCGATCCCTATGCAGGAGCATTTATTGGATTTGTAACATCAAGCTATTCTGGTGACAATGGCGTTGTCTATAACGATGCCTACGGAAGCGAACTACGCTCAGGCATCTATGCCGGTGCACGTTATTTCTTCCAACCTAACATTGGCGTATTTGGTGAGGTTAGTATTGGACTTACACCTATATCAGGTGGTGTTACCTTCAAGTTCTAATAACCAACAGAACTATAGTAAAACGGGTGTCTTGTTCTGCAAGACACCCGTTTTATTTTCAACTGTTTTCCCCGAAGCCGCTTACACCTCCGGACACTATATATTTCATAGCCGTTGGCCCTGAAATATTCAGGGGTTTAATTCTGTCTTTCGGAATGATAAAATGCCAGCCGGATACAGCATAAGAATGCGGCAGGTATACCGATACCATGTCTTTCAACCCCAGCTCCGACAGATCAGCCTGTGTAATAAAACCTATCTGGTATAACTGGTTCTCTTCGTTCATCAACACGAGTACCGGTTTATTGAATTTCTTTTTATCGCCCACAAAAGCGTTGAGGAGGTCTTTCAGCGAAGAGTAAATCAGCTTCACCAGTGGAATACGATTCATACCATGATCAAACCACGTTGTGAAGGTCTTGAATGCGAAGTTGGTTGTGAGATACCCGAAAATCGTGATAGCAACCAATATGATAACAAACCCTAACCCGGGATACGGCAATTGCAGCAAACTGTCGAGCCAGCTAAACGCCACAAAAATAAAATAGGCCGTAGCCACCAACGGAACGATGAATAGTGTGCCGCTAAAGAAGTAGCGAATGATTCGTCTGAACGTACTTTCCATGGGAGCAGGTTTTCAATAGAGGAGCGAAGACAAGTATATATTTACTCCTTTAACATCGTTCATGGGGTTACGGGTTTACTACACCCCTATATTATATTTTACAAGCGTGATACCGAAACCATTTTCGACAAGGCCAGGCGAATTACTTCATCTACCTGTTCATCAAATGCTATATGTGTTGTATCGATAACAATAGCATCCTCTGCCTGTCGTAGCGGGCTCTCTGCACGCGTAGTATCAATCCGATCTCGCTGACGGATATTTTCTATCACATCATCCAGGTCTACCATTTGGTCGCGCTCCAGCAATTCCTGTTGCCGGCGATAACCTCTTACCTGCATATCGGCCACCATAAAGAGCTTTAATTCAGCAGAGGGGAACACAACCGTACCAATGTCGCGACCATCCATAACAATGCCTCGTTCCTTTCCCATACGGCGTTGCTGCTCAACCATTGCTGTGCGCACATCTTTAATCGTGCTTACCTGGCTTACGTTTTCAGAGATGCGCATCTTCCGGATCTCTTTTTCCACGTTAAGGCCGTTCAAAAAAGTATCCGTACCATTCTTGGGATTTATTTTGAATGATATATGAATTTGCTCCAGCGCTTTGGTAATTTCTTTGGGATTGGTTAGCGAAATGTGATGTTCCAGAAAGTACAGCGTTACGGCACGATACATGGCACCGGAATCGATGTAGCGATACCCCAATATAGAAGCAACTTCCTTCGCCGTTGAGCTCTTGCCACAGGCCGAATATCCATCGATCGCGATTACTATTTTGCGCAGATTCATCAACAATCTTTTGTCGGACAAGGAATTGGTCTTCCGGGTTTAAGCTTTTTATGATGCTTGGATGAGCTGCACGCTACGGATCCGGCTATTATAGTCAGTAAGAATATTAATTTAAGTTTCTGCATGAGCGATGATTAAAGTTCTCTCCTGGCTTTTTCTTCGCGCGATTCCTGAACACGCCTTGCAAGATCCTGCAATGAAGATTTTTGTTTCAGATAATCGGGGGCCTCTCTGTAAAAAGCCAGATAGTCAATCTTTGGATCGATTGAACCAACACCAGATTTTTTGAATGTCTTTTTCATAAGGCAAATCTACCTGTAGAACTTCCAAGTCAAAGTTAGAATTTTTAGCCAAGCGATAGGCTACAATAAGGAACTTTCTTTTGTCGGAAAATCCGATAAGGAAATCGATACCATCTATTCTATCTACTGCAGAGCTCGGATTTTTAAAGACACTGATCACTTCATTCCGGGTTATTCCCAAACCTCTCAAAGCAACCCAGTCTATACCGGAAAAATCAAAAGTAAATTCATTCATACAACGTTCCATCACACCCATAGCGGATGCCTGCTCAAGAAATTACCGGGATAAAACTAACACATTTTAACTCTCTACCGTTTAACTTTAATGTATTATAAATACAGTTGACGCTATGGAAACAAACGAAGAAGGTAAAGCAGAGAAAACCTTCAAAAACTTTGGCAAACGGGTAGATGAATTCATGGTAGAATTTCATGAAGCCAGTGAAAAACTTCGGAAAGAATTTGAAGTAAAACTTGATGAACTGAAAGTTTCCGCAGAAAAACTTAAGAAGGAAGCTGAGAACAACGAGCGCTGGCGGGAAGTAGAAGGCAATCTGAAAAAAGCGGGGGATGAACTGAGCAATGCTTTCAAGGCTGCGTTCAAGAAGAGAAATCCGTGATCAAACCCTGCTATATAATCAAGAGCCTTGCTATACAAACGCAAGGCTCCTGATTCGTGCATTTATATCTTAACAGCCTTCCATTTTCCCTGACGGAAGATAATGATACCAACAATAGCCATGAGTGATTCTGCAATGGATATAGCTGCATATACTCCGGTTGGCCCGATGGCCATCCACTTCGCCAGAAAATATGCAAACGGAATCTGAAAAATCCAGAAACCAAAGAAGCTGATAATGGTAGGTGTTTTTGTATCACCTGCACCATTGAACGACTGGTTGATTACCATACCATAGGCATAAAATATATATCCAAGTGAAACGATTTGCAGACATTGTATGCCATTGCTCAATACTTCTTCATCGGTGGAGAAAAAGCTTAGTATAGGTCTTGCCATTACAAAGAACAATACGGTAATGAAACCGAGAAATATCATATTCAGCAAGGCTGCTTTCCAAACTGATTTCTCCGCCCGGTCAGGATGGCCTGCTCCCAGGTTTTGCCCTACAAGTGTGGCAGCAGCATTCGCCATACCCCATGCCGGGAGTATAGCAAAAACAATTACACGTATAGCAATGGTATAGCCGGCTTGCGCTGTACCGAAATCAGACATGAGTCTCATGAGGAAAATCCAACTGGCCGAACCTATCAGGAATTGTCCGGTAGCACCGGCTCCCACTTCCAGCAGTTTCCTGATAATATCAAAGCTCACCGTAACTTTTTGCCTGTATAGTTTAATAATACCTTTTCCGCCAAGCAGGTGGTATAGTTGAAAACAAACACCAATACCGCGACCTATATTGGTTGCAATCGCGGCACCTTTTACTCCGAAGCCGGGCACGGGTCCCAAGCCGAATATAAACAGAGGCCCCAGCAGTATATTAAGTCCATTCGCAATCAGCAATGATCGCATGGCCAGGGATGCATCACCGGCACCTCTGAAAATTGCGTTAATAATGAACAGCATCATGATGGTGATGTTACCGGTAAACATCCACCGTGTATAATCGACATTGTTGGCAATAAGCTTTTCGCTTCCTCCCATCAAACGAAGAATATCTTCAGCGAAAAATATACCTACCATGCTGATGAGCAGCGAAAAGAATACACCCAGAACAATGGCCTGCATAGCGGCTGTCTCCGCGGCATCTATATCTTTTTCACCTACCCTGCGGGCTACCATGGCTGTGGCCGCCATACTTACTCCCATGGCGATGGAGTATATTAACGCCAATACAGACTCCGTAAGACCAATGGTAGAAATAGCATCGTTGTCATGAAGCCGGCTGACAAAGTAGATATCCACGATAGCAAAAATTGCTTCCAGTGACATCTCCAGAATCATGGGAATGGAAAGCAAAACAATGGCACGATTTATACTCCCGGAAGTATATTCCTGTTGATCACCTTTAATAGCTTGTTTAAACAGTCGAAAAAAAGAGTTGACTTTTGAAACTGACATTTATGAAATAAGTTTAGTCGTAAAAAAATAATAACCCGCATACTTCAGATCGAAGCATGTTGAGGAAAAAGTGTTTGGATGTACCAAACCTAAAATGTCAGAAGCATAGGCGTGTTGGGAACCTGTGTAGTCCCGGATTGAAGGTACACGAAAAAAATCGGAAATGGTTACGAACCTTAATCGTTACACGTTAATCGTTAGCTGTTAATCGTTACACGTTATCAGTAATGCAGTCTGGTGGACGCCTGGCTACCTATAAAAAACAGAAGTATCAGATGGAAATATCCTGACAACACTAATAACGTGTAACGATTAACTGCTAACGATTCCACGGTTCTCAGTCTTTCTCTACCGTGCTGCTGCCGTTTGTTGACGAAGTTACGGATGGATTGCCGCGATAAAGTATCGAGCTGGCGCCGCTGGCGGTTGCATCAAGTTCATCGGATACCGTAACCTTGGCGTGGCTGGCACCCGATACATCGATGTCTGCTTTACGAACCGGGTAGTCGAAAGCGGAGAAGGTTGAAGCACCCGATATTGTTGCCTCCAACTCATCGCCCAAACCATAAAATCTCAAAGCGGATGCTCCGGACAAATCAATATTTACTTTGCGATAGCCGGCATCCAATTGACAAACAGATGCCCCGGATAAAATAAAATCAAGTGTACTATCGCTTTCAAATCCTTTAATGGTAGATACACTCGCTCCTGAAAAATTTACCGCCACGAGTGTAGGCATAGCAATCGTAATATAGGTATCGTGTTTACGATTGGCGTTATCTTCAAATTTGATGATGAGTGTAGAGCCGCTTTTATATACATCGAGATCATCGAGGTTTCTGCGATCGCCTTTTATATGAATGCTAAATGTATTGGACTGTTCTACGGTAATATGAAATGCGCTGCCCATCTCGAGCCGATCGAAGTCTACCAGTGAATAATCTTTTTCTTTTTCCTGAAGTGGCCCCGGATCTTCTGTTTCGCACGATGTTAAAACAAACATGGCTGCGATAAACGAAGCCGTTAGAAGGTTTTTTACCTGGCTGATCATACTGTATAGAGGTTGTTTCTCTATCAGGACAACTCACTTTTGTAAAACCCCTATGTGCATATCTCGATTTGCTTATTATGCCACAAAAATCGTTTTGATATTGACAAATTCATGAATGCCGTGCTCATGCAGTTCACGACCATAACCTGATTTCTTGACACCGCCAAAAGGCAATCGCGCATCCGATCGCATCAATGAATTTACAAATACAGAACCCGACTCAATCTCACGCGCAAGCCGCTCACCGCGCTCTATATCTTTTGTCCACACCGATGCTCCTAAACCATATCGGCTTGCGTTGGCCAATGCTATAGCTTCCTGGTCTGTATCGGCAGAGATCACGGCTGCCAACGGACCGAAGGTTTCTTCATCAAATGCCTGTATGCCGGGTTTTACACGGCTTAATAATGTGGGTTGAAAATTAGCGCCACTCTTCTTGCCACCGGTTACAAGCTGTGCACCATGTTTCAGTGAGTTTTGTAATTGCTTATCAAGATCATCGGCCAGATCAACACGTGCCAGCGGCCCTGTGGTCACTTGCTCATCAAATGGATTGCCTTGTTTCAAAGCTTCAATGCTTTTTTTGAAACGGTCTATAAATTCATCTTTAATCGCATCGAGCACTATAAATCTTTTGGCTGCTATACATGATTGCCCTGCATTTTGCATACGCGATTGTGTGGCAATCTTTACTGTAAGGTCGAGATCAGCATCGTCGAGCACAATGAACGGATCACTGCCACCTAATTCAAGCACTGACTTCTTTATATTCTTTCCTGCTATAGCGCCCACTTTCGATCCGGCAATTTCACTTCCGGTAAGCGCCACACCCTGCACAATGGGCGACTCCAGTATTTGCTCTACAGAAGAACTTTCAATGATCAGGGATTGAAACACACCATCGGGATAACCGGCTTCATGAAAAATCTTTTCGATTGTTGTAGAACACTTGGTAACATTTGATGCATGCTTGAGTAAACCAACATTACCAGCTGTCAGCGCCGGCGCGGCATAACGAAATACCTGCCAGAAAGGAAAATTCCAGGGCATGATTGCCAGTACAGCGCCAATCGGTTGATACGCTACAAAACTTCGCTTCGCTTCTGTCTTCACCATGCGATCGGCCAGAAAATTTTCAGCGTTGTGCGCATAGTATTCACAACCTACGGCACATTTCTCCACTTCTGCACGTGCCTCAGAAATTACTTTCCCCATCTCCCATGTGATGATCCTGGCATACTCTTCTTTATTCTTGCGAAGTACTGCCGCTACGTGCAGCAACATCTCGCTGCGTTGTTTTACGGTTGTTTTCTTCCAGAGGCTGAATGCCAGTGCAGCTTTATCGAGCTTAGCCCGGATGTCGTGTACAGTGTGCAACGGAAATTCTTCAATCACAGACTGATCGAATGGATGGATGGATTTTAACATAGTGCAGCGTATTTATTGGTCAACAAAAACCAATATCGTTAAGGTTTCCAATGAATAAAAATTGATGCCAACAACCAGTTCTGCCTGAACAAATCGAGGCAACACAACGCATATATAGCAAAAGTGCCTGATGGAATACCACCCGGCACTATATATTATAGTTTTATGGATTACTATTCAGGGAACACCTCCGCTACCGGTTCGCCCGTGCACCCGCTGGGGAACTTGATATTCAATATAGTAGAGATGGTAGGCGCTATATCTGTGATCGGATGATACTCCACCGAAAATCCCTTTCGTATACCTTTACCATAAAACAACATCGGTACATTGGTATCATAAGTATAGGGTGAACCGTGTGTAGTGCCCTGTATAGAACCTGAACCAAACCAGCCTGGCTCCAATACAAACACAATGTCGCCAGAGCGCTTGGGGTTGTATCCGCGGATAACGCGTCCTTTTATACCTTCATCGTTGTAATTGCCCTGACGCAGTACGCCTTCGGTATAGTAGTTTGCCACACCGTCAAGGCTCATCAGGTATTTACCGACCAGTTCGGCTACGATAAACATATCGAGGCCAGATGATTTCGGGCTTCCCTGAAATGCTTCGTGATTTAAAAATATCTGATCGTTGCTGACGTTGGCAATAAGTTTTTTACCGGGAAAATAATTTGCCAGAAACTCATTCAACTTGGCCTCCGCATAGTTATCGTTAAAATAACCTGCGGGCATTTTGTTGTCTTTCAAGTACTGTGGCACATCGGCTACGCCATGATCGGCGGTGAGAAATAAAGTATAATTTCCGGCACCAACTTCCTTGTCAAGTGTTTTCAACAGATCTGCTATAGCCCGGTCGAGTCGCAGGTAAGTATCTTCAATCTCTATTGCATTGGGGCCAACAGCGTGACCGATCGCATCGGTAGTAGAGTATGAAATACAAAGAAAATCACTGATATCATCTTTACCCATCTTCTCCGACACGAGTGTTGTCTTGGCAAACTCGGTAAGAAAATCATTGGCAAACGGAGTCATATATAGCAGGTCGGCGTTACCATTCTGCTTGCGCAACTCCGGAAGATTATAGGGGAATGTTGGTTTTGTTTTACCGGCATACTTTTTCTCGTACGGTGTATCATCCGGGCCGCTCTCGGTATATTGCTCAATAGGCAGCAGTGTTTTCCACTCTTGCGCCAAATATTTCTCAGGAAGATTCAGGCCGTTGAACTTCTCAACCCAATCCGGCAGCTTGCTCATATAGTACGAACTGGTGATGAAACGGCCACTGTTGCTATCATACCAATAGGCTGCATCCGCCAGGTGACCAGCCGGCAATACAGCACCGCGATCTTTAAAAGATATACCGATCACTTTTGCGCGCTTCTGGGTGAACAACTTCAATTCATCTGTTACGGTTGATGAAAGCATGCGCCAGGGAGATACATCGCCATTACCGGAGGCTACACCGACAACCGTCTGCAGGGAGTCCTCTACACAATTTACCGTCTTGCCCGACTTCTTGTTGTAAAAGTCATTACCAATAATGCCGTGTATAGCCGGAGTGGTTCCGCTATATATTGATGCATGGCCAGGGCCCGTATAGGTAGGCATATAGTTGTAATGTGCGTTTCTTACCATGAAGCCATCGCCTATCAATCGCCTGAAGCCATCATTTCCAAACTTGTTATAAAAACGATAGAGATACTCCTGGCGCATCTGATCTACCACGATGCCCACCACCAGTTTTGGCTGCTCCCCTACTTTCAATGTCTGTGCTTTAATTCCTGTGCTTGCAGCAAGCGTCAGTATAATGATAAATACCCTTCTCATAGTTGCAATAAAGTTGGCAAGATAGTTAATCGAAAAGTGTGCGAAATTAATCTTTTATGAATGGTTTGTTAAAATCTGCCGAACGAATCAAGTCTTACAGAGCAGCGGCTTCCGGTTCATTTCCGAACAACTTTACTGATCAGAAGTGAACAAAGCAATTGCTGCAATCTGCGTTTTTAATACGGCAGGCAACTTCTTTCGAACATGCATGGTCTTTGTTGCAACCATTTGCCAAGTTGAGAAGTCTAGTCTTAAAGTAAACGCCCTCTTATGATACGAAACTATATCAAGGTAGCCCTGCGCTCCATTTTGCATAACAAGCTTACAGCGTTTATTAATATAGCAGGACTTGCTCTTGCTATTGCCTGTGCCATTCTCATTTTCCTTTTTGTAACCGATGAAATCAGTTATGACCGCTACCATGCAAAAGCCGACCGTATATACCGCGTTACGCGCAGCTTCCACTCACCCGAAGGTGAAGTAAATCTGCATCTGGCCAATGTTGCACCTCCCATTGGGCCGTTATTGAAAAATGATTTTGGTGAAATCGAGAAAATGGCGCGCACCATCAACTTCGGTATGGTGATAGGCCTCGAAGAAAATGGAGAACTTAAAAAATCAAACAACGAAGAATTTGTTTTCCTGGCCGAGCCTGCCATCTTCGATATCTTTGATATACAGATAAAATCAGGCGATGCTTCCAAAGCGTTGCAGCGGCCGTTCACCATCATGCTATCGGAAAAGGCTGCTCAGAAATATTTCAACAGTGAGAACATCATTGGCAAGCGCCTCCGTGCCGACAACCGGTTTGATTTGGAAATAACCGGTGTCTATAAAAATTTCCCTGCGCAATCGCACTGGCATCCCGAGTTCCTGGTATCATTCAATTCCTTGGAAGACGACCGGGTATATGGACGCAATGGATTAGAAACAAACTGGGGTAATAACTCTTTCGGAACTTATCTGCTGTTACAGCAGGGAGCTGATCCTAAAAAAGTCGAGGCTTCCTTCCCATCGTTTCTCGATAAACATTTCGGCAGCTATGCGCGCGCCAACTGGGGCGTGCCAGCCGATTGGGTTGCCTCAAAAACAACAACATTGTTTTTACAGAAACTCACCGATATACACCTGCGCTCACACCTGGATGATGAACTGGAAGCCAACGGTAACATCAACAGTGTATACATGATGAGCATTATTGGTTTCTTCATTGTGCTTATAGCCTGCTTTAATTTTGTTAATCTCTCTACAGCACGCGCTACCAAGCGCGCACGCGAAGTGGGACTACGCAAAGTTGTAGGTGCATTAAGAGCGCAGTTAATCGGTCAGTATCTGAGTGAGTCCATTCTCATATCATTCTTCTCTCTTATGCTTGCCATGCTACTCTCGGCACGCGGCATTACCTGGCTGAACAACTTCACCGGGAAGGCTATACCGGCCAATATACTCACAAATTTACCGTTGCTGGGCGGTCTTATACTTTTTGCCTGTATACTGGGCATACTGGCAGGTATATATCCTGCGCTGGTTATATCATCGTTCAATCCGGTAACTACATTGAAAGGACAACCCGGATCATCCGGTAAAGCGGGCATTCGTAAAACACTGGTAGTGGTTCAGTTTGCCATCTCCATTATACTGATCATTGCCACACTCATCACCTTCCAGCAGCTATCATTTTTGAATACGCGGGAATTAGGATATCAGAAAGATCAGGTGATAACGCTTGATTACTATGGTGACGATCTTAAAAATTCGTATGAGGCTTTCTACAACGCACTTACGCAGTCATCGGGCATTCAGCACGTAGGACGCTCGACGCGGATTCCTACCGGCCGGCTTCTGGACTCGTATGGCAGTGCCAGTGTCATGAAAGGCGATAGTCTTGTGAATGTCAATGCTGATTTGAAATCCATTTCTATTGATGAAGATTTCTTTGATACGTACGGTATACAGCTGGCAGCCGGCAGAAAATTTTCGAAAGCTATTTCTACAGACGACTCCCTTGCTTTTATTATTAACGAAGCTGCCGCCAAAGCAATCGGCTGGACCAACCTGGAAGAAAATATTGATAAAGAATTTCATTATGCCGATGTAAATGGCAAGCTGATTGGTATTGTAAAGGATTTTCATTTTGAATCTTTACATCAGCAGATTGTGCCGATGATATTCCTGATGAGAGGGAACTATCGCCGGTTGTCGGTAAAGATATCGGGTAAAGACATGAAGCCGGGCCTTGCACATCTTGAAAAAACCTGGAAGGCCTTTTTACCGGGCAAGCCTTTCGAATATACTTTTCTAAGCGAGCGCTATCGCAAGCTATACGAGGCAGAACAGAAGCAGAGCCAGTTGTTTACCACCTTTGCAGGGCTGGCTATATTTATTGCCAGCATGGGTCTATTTGGACTGGCAACCTTCAACACGCTACAGCGCATGAAGGAGATCGGAATACGCAAGGTACTGGGCGCTTCCGTGGGAAGTATACTTCAACTGCTTTCGAAAGAAATTCTGATACTGGTAGGTATAGCCAATCTGATTGCCTGGCCGGTTGCCTGGTATTTTATGAACCAATGGCTCAACAGCTTTGCTTACCGGGTAGATATGAATATAGCGCTATACATAGCGGGAACTGCCTGCGCGATAGCGATAGCACTGCTTACCGTGAGCACACAAACCATACGGGCAGCTTTGCGGAATCCGGCAAAGACCCTTCGGTATGAGTAAGTCTGAGTTTAAAAAATGCAACCTCTGCTTACAGAGGACCGAACAACAAGCCTTAAAATAAAATGATCGCCAAAAGTGTCATCGAAACGAGAGAGCTGGCAAACATGATAGCGAGGCCCAGAAAGTGATAAACGTTAATCTGCTTCATAAAAAGTTATAAAAGGTTATAAGCGAGATTATGGGCCGACTTTAGACATGAAATTTGCATTACAGTACCCTTGGTCTGGCAGTCTTTTCCATAAACCGACCGTATTAAAGCCTGAAAGTCGATTCGTAGATAATTTCGACTGCTAACGTTTGAAGGTTGTTTTGCAAACCATTGCAATATCCAAAAAAAAATCTTTTGTCAAAGCTTTTATCCGGCTTTTCTATAAAAATTTCCGTCAGGCACAGCTTTTTATTGGTTATAATGATGGGGTTTAAGCGGTACATCACTGCATTTTGATCTTTTCTGTCGCACAAAAAGATAATTAACCAGGGCTTTCAGTCAAAGTGGCCTGTAGACCGATCCTCCACCAAGCCATTTTTGCGGATCTATAAGCATGGATAGCTTTTTGAGCATCTCCATTCTATAAGGAGAAATTTTATGGATGCTTTTTCTTCAATGATTATTGAAGCCGTAGAAAAAACGAAAAATGCGGTCGTCAAAATTGATGTCTTCAAGCGAGACAAGAATAATGTGCTTCGCCCGGCCGGCTCTGGTTCGGGTTTTATTTTTTCATCAGATGGCCTTGTGTTTACGAACAGCCACGTAGTAGATGGTGCTGAGAAGATCATGGTGAGCCTTCTGAATGAAAATGAGATCGAGGGATTTTTGATCGGCAAAGATCCTGATACTGACCTGGCCATTTTAAAGATTTATAGCGAAGGATATTCGGTAGCAAAACTTGGAGATGCCCAGCAACTGCAGATCGGACAATTTGTTATTGCCATTGGTAACCCGTATGGATATCAGCATACGGTAACGACCGGTGTTGTAAGTGCCCTGGGTCGAACGCTGCAAACACAATCCGGACGATTGGTCGACAACGTTATCCAATCAGACGCAGCGCTTAATCCCGGTAATTCCGGAGGCCCTATGATTACAACCGATGGTGAAGTAATTGGTGTAAACACCGCGATGATACAAGGTGCACAAGGATTAAGTTTTTCAGTAGATATCAATACGGCAAAAGAGATTGCACAGCAACTGCTGAAAGATGGTAAAGTGTTTAAGGCGTATTTGGGTTTAATGCTCCAGGAAGTAAATATAAATCCGAAGATCAAGCAACACTATAATCTCAAAAACAAGAAGGGATTATTCATCACCAAAATACAGGAGAACTCACCGGCTTCACGCTCGCAGTTACAGGAAGGCGATATCATCATTTCTTTTCACAACAAGGCGATCAACAGCTCGCACGAGCTTTTTAAAGAATTGAGTAAAAAGGATATTGTAACGATGATCGACATTTCTGTGATCCGGCACACAGAGTTTCTCAACTTCGCTATATTTCCGAGCGATCACTAGTGTTTGAGGTGTGCATGTATGCTTCAAAAAAAAACAGGGCTGGTACATATATGCCAGCCCTGTTTCTTTATTAGCTATATTTTCGCTATCTCCATTTTTTCTTCTGATCGGAAGAACGGGATCTACCGGAGCTCTTACCAGAAGATTTACCACGGCCACCGTCACGCCCGGAAGAACGACCGCGTGAGCCGCCTCCTGATTGCTTTTGTTCAGTAATCTCTACTCGAACTTGTCTGCCCTTATATTCAATGCCGTTCAACCCGCTAACAATCTCTTCTGCACGGGCAGGCTCCACTTCGAAGAATGAGTAAGCGCCTTTCAGATCGATCTTGCCTATATCTTTTTTGCCAACCCCGGCAAAATCGTCAATAAGCTCCAGCATCTTCGATACATCTATACCATCCATTTTACCGAGGTTGATAAAGAAGCGACTGCCGGTAGCATAACGCTCTTCGCCACCCTCGTTGCGCTTACCTTCCACATTCAGGTCTGGTGCGTTGCGATAGTAATCGAAGAAACGGTTAAACTCGATCGAAGCAAAACGCTTGATGAGCTCTTGCTTGCTCAGGTCTTTCAACTCTGCTTCAATAGCAGGCAAAAACTCTGCAATCTCATCTTCATTTACTTTCACTTCGTGCACGCGGTGCATCAATGCCAGCAATTGTTTCTGACATACATCGGCACCGGTTGGTATCATCATGCGTTTGAATGGCGACTTCAACGTTTTCTCGATCTGCTTTACTTTGCCAAGCTCACGCTTGGAAATCATAGCGATCGAAACACCTTTTTTACCGGCACGTGCTGTTCTGCCACTACGGTGTGTGTAGAACTCCATCTCATCGGGAATGTTCAGGTGAATTACGTGTGTGATGTCATCCACATCTATACCTCTCGCAGCTACATCAGTCGCTACCAGGATCTGTAACGAACGCTGGCGAAACTTCATCATTACACGGTCGCGTTGTTGCTGGGTAAGATCTCCGTGAAGCGAATCGGCATTGTATCCATCCTTCATCAGCATCTCGGCAATTTTTTGTGTATCGACACGCGTGCGACAGAAGATCAGGCCGAAAATATCCGGATTGTAATCCAGTATTCTTTTCAATGCCGGATAACGATCTCTCTCCTGCACGATCACATAGTTGTGCTCAATGTTCGCATTACCGGTATTTTGTTCGCCTACTGTTAACTCGAACGGATCACTCATGTAGTTCTTCATGATGGCCCGCACTTCACGTGGCATCGTAGCAGAGAATAGCCATGTTGCCTTATCATCCGGAGTAAAGGAAAGTATTTTATCCAGGTCGTCTTTAAAGCCCATGTTCAGCATTTCATCGGCTTCATCGAGCACTACATATTTTATCGTGTTCAGGTTAATCGCTTTACGATCAATAAGATCGATCAGACGACCCGGGGTAGCCACAATGATCTGTGCTCCCTTTTTTACTTTGCGTATCTGCTCGCTGATGCTGGAGCCACCATAAACGGCTACAATATTGAACGACTTAAATTTCTCAGAGAAGTTTTCCAGGTCATTGGCAATTTGTAATCCCAGTTCGCGGGTTGGCGCTAATACAAGCGCCTGTGTATCACGGCTTCGGTCATCTGTCAGATCCAGCAGGGGCAATCCAAAAGCAGCTGTTTTACCGGTACCTGTCTGCGCCAGACCAACAAAGTCACGGTTCCCATTGAGTAACACAGGAATTGCTTTTTCCTGTATGGGAGTGGGCATTTCAAAGCCGATCTGCTGAACCGACTCCACCAATCCCCTGGACAGGCCCAGGGTTTCAAAAGATTTCATTCTATATTATTGTGTAAGATGCAAAGGTACGGCTATTAATTGAGATTATAAGATGCATCATTTTCAACGCCTTTTAAATAAAAAACCAGTGACTCCTGAAGGTAAATATTCAAAATGCCCAATAAAGTAAAACTGCTAACCCATATTGCGACATATACCCTTTTCGTGAAATACTATTAGAGATGAAACGTATTGCAGAAGGTATAGAGTAACGATTTAGATCAGGACTCTATCTACCAATTATGTAAACTGGCTTGAGATATATAAGTAACCACAACTGTTTATGTTTGCCGATACCCGATTGTATCAGCGATGTGGAGAATATCGGAGTCGAACCGATGACCTCTTCCATGCCATGGAAGCGCTCTAGCCAGCTGAGCTAATCCCCCTTATGTTTTACCAGAAGTACTGCCTGCAAATATACACGGGTTGTATAAAAAATCAATCATCTATACCTATGCAACCTAATTAATCTGTGCTGGTAACTGTTTCGTTTTCTTCTTTTCTGGTTCGGGCGTTCTGTCTGCGTTCTTCTTTTACACGTCTGCCCATCGTTCCGCGGAAGCGCTGCCAGAATCCTTCACGATCGAGAATCGAAACAAAGTTATCAACATGGCAGCTCGTTGTATCAATTACGGGAAGCGTCTTGTTACCAATGTCGAGCATGCCAAACACAATCGGCACTGCTTTCACGCCGGGGCAATACCGTCTCGTAAAACTTCGGAGCAATCCTGACTGATACGGATCCGTAGCCAGTGCAATCTTCTTAAAGCCCAGGTCTTTCGCCATCTTCCAGGAGTAGTATATATTTTCCGTACTGTGCTCCGCTTTGGTTTCGGCAAAAGTATGTTCAGGTGGTATGCCCAGAGAGTCTGCGATGGTTTTCATGGCGAGGGCTTCTACAAAGGGACTGTATACAGCCGCACCGGAGAAAATAATGTTCCTGGTATAGCCACTGTCGTAGAGGTGCTTGGCCCAGAAGATGCGCATCTTCATAACCATGGTCGTGTTTTCCTTTTCGTAAGGAACTCCGGGCACGATAATTACATCGTAAGGCTTATCTTTTTTAGCCTGCCTGTACGAGCGCTCTGCATATCGCTTAAACGTGCAATGGGTAAGCACCAGCGCCACCCCTACAAATACGTGTGTGTAAATAAATATTTTCAGAAACCGCTTTAATCCTTTGCTCATAGTTACATAACAATTAATCAGTGCCTTGGTTCCGAAAATCGTAGCTGCCAGGCGTCATCGTATTGCAATATTCCTTCATCTACCAGATCGCGCACTGCATCGGCAAACAGTTCGCGGTTGGCAGGCTCAATCTGTTCTTCCAGTTGTTCAATGGTCATGGAAGCACCCCGGAGTATAGTAATAATTTCAGACCGGATGTCATCAAAAGCAGCACGATTATCATGCTTTCGCTTCTCAATACAAACATCGCACAGGCCACATTCGGCAAATGTATCTTCACCAAAATAATCCTGTATAATCTGCATGCGACAACGGTGCGTTGTGGTAGCAAACGTAACAATTGCCTGCATCTTATCCGTGGTAAGCTTCTTTCGCTCTTCCAGTCTTTTGATATTTAACGGAAGACGGTCTACATCCTGCCGTGGCAAAACGAAAGTTATCTGAGGTTTATCCTTGAGTGGCTGATACGAAACGATCTTCATTTCATTCAGATGCTTCAATATGGAAATCATTTCTTTTTCCGAAATCTTCAACCCTTTCGCCAGGTACGACTCTGATATTTTTACAAAGTCGGCAAACAGCTCGCCACCGTATAAACGCAACAGCATTTTTATAACGGGATCGAACCGGGCGTTGGCAATCTGAAACTCGTAAAGCTTTGTTTTATCTACCGGTATAAAAAGATGCGATGGATTATAGAAGCTCTCATTGAATTGAATGAGTCCCTCCTCTTCCAATTTCTTTAACGCGATATATACTTCCTGTTGATTGTAATGAAATCGCTCGGCAAAATCGTGCAGATCAAAATCATAACTTTCACCTCCACTGCTTCCTACCGCCAGCTGGTAATAATTGGCCAGTGCCTGGTACACTTTTTTAAGTGTCTCCGGAGAAGGGTGTGCCTGCTCCGTTTTGAACTGCAGGTTTACAACATCTGCTTCCTGATATAGTATAACGGCAAATGACTTGACACCGTCTCGTCCCGCACGGCCTGCTTCCTGATAATATGATTCGAGATTCTCCGGAAGATCCAGGTGCACTACCAATCGCACATCGGGTTTATCGATACCCATTCCGAAAGCATTGGTCGCTACCATTACGCGGCTCCTGTTTTGAATCCAGTCTTCCTGGCGCTTCGAACGTTCTTCGAAGGAAAGCCCTGCATGATAATAGGAAGCCGGTATATTTCGCTTCGAAAGCCACTCGGCAATTTGCTGTGTGGCCTTTCTGGAGCGTACATAGATAATCGCTGTTCCTTTTACCTTCTGTAGTATATCCAGCAGCTTCTTTTCTTTGTTCTCCGTCTTGCGCACCACGAACGATAAGTTATCGCGTGCAAAGGAGCGTTGAAAAATGCCGGCCGGCTCGCGGAAAGCCAGCTTCTGCATAATATCATCTTTTACCTGTAGGGTAGCCGTTGCCGTGAGGGCGATGACCGGTACCTGTGGTTTTAATTCCCGCAAGGATGTTATTTGAAGATACGGCGGACGAAAGTCATATCCCCATTGCGAAATACAATGTGCTTCATCAACTGCAATGAGTCCCACCTTCATTTGGCGCGCACGCTCAATGAACAATTCCGTTTGCAGACGCTCCGGAGAAACATACAGGAATTTTACCGAGCCATAGATACAGTTATCCAGGAGTATATCGATCTCTGAACGGCTCATACCCGAGTGAATGGCCACGGCCAGTATACCACGACTCTTCAATTGTTCTACCTGATCTTTCATCAAGGCAATCAAAGGCGTTATCACGATGCAGATGCCTTCTCGTATCAAAGCCGGCACCTGAAAGCAAACCGACTTCCCCCCGCCGGTGGGAAGCAAGGCCAAAGTATCGCGACCGTTCAACACAGCGTTGACAATGTCTTCCTGTAACGGGCGGAACTGACTGTGATGCCAGTATCGATTCAATATAGAAATAGGAGTCTCCAATGGAGACGAATATAGTATCGTTATTAGTTATTCGTTAGCAGTTACCCGAAAAATACAGAATACAAAAGGCTGAAAAAATCTTACCGGCCTAAGCGTGACTGGATCAATGTATAAACCAAGCGTATGCATCAACATACGCCTGGCTTGAGTCGCTACAGTTACAAAACTGCAAACCTTTTTCCCCGGTTTCTTTGCACTTATAACGACAATAACAAATCACTAATTCGAAGACTGCATCAGCTTCATACCAGCTTCCCCCAGGTGTTTCACTAAAATGGTTTTATATCTGGTACTGTTACTATAGCCGCCATTTGCTTTCAGAAATTCATCAAGTACCTGGCTCCAGTCACTGCTCAGTGGCATAATAAACCCGAACTGCTCGGCAGCACGGTCGGCTACCGGGTGGCGTTTGATATTCTTCTTCATTTTTACTGCCTCCAGGTAAAAGGCAAGGTCGAGGTAAGCGTAGCCTTTCGGATCGGCAAACAATTTTTCCAATGTCTCCTGGCTGGTAGTGGTATAGGCTACCTTCATTTCAGGGAAGTACTGTTTCTTCAGCTCCATAACGCGCTTCTCGTTCAGAGTTCCTTTGGCCGTATAGGCGGTCAGATCTGCAAAACTCTTCGGCATGTCTTCAAGCTTGTTAAGCGTTGGCACTTGGCTTTGCGTAATAAGTATAGCAAAATTGGTAATGAACGGCTGACTGAACTTTACTTCCTTTTTACGTTCATTGGTAATAGTAATATTGCCAAGACCAAACACGCCACCTTTAGAGGTTTTTACTTTGTCGTACATGCCGCGGAAACTTGAGCCATCGCCGACAAAATTGGTTGTTAACTCTACTTTCTTTGCATCTTTCAGCCACGTTACAAAGTCGTTCATGATGTCAACACAAATACCGGTAAGTTTACCGGCATCATCTAAATAAACAAAACTGGGAGTTTCTACATAGGCTATTGAAACACTGCCCTCTCCTTTTTTACTTACGTCCTTCCAGGTGTCTCCGGAATACGATTGGGCTAAGAGCGACAACGACATCGCACTTAGCAGAATACACATTAGCGTTCGCATGAATTGTTTGGGTTATATATAAGTCTTGATGTTAAAACATTCAGAGCATATTTACAACGCAATACAATATCAACCTGGTTATTTATTGTGATTTATATAATTACCACTGTATTTTCTCCTTATTGAGAAAGGCTTGTATACCTTTCATACAATCGCTGCTTGCTCTTGCCTGAGCATTCATTTTAGATGCAAACGTTAGCGCATCCTCCAACGAAAGTGACTGGACAGAAGCAATCATGTGCTTGGTTATTTCCATAGAGGTAGATGAATTCGTAGTGATCAGTCGTTGGGCGAAGGTGATCACCTCCTGTTCCAATGCCTCGCGTTGGACTATAAAATTAATCAGCCCTGTATATTGTGCGGCTTCTGCAGTAATCAGTTCGCCACTCAACAGTAATTGTTTGGCTTTGGCTTCACCGATTTTGCGTAACAAAAAGATCATTACAATGGCCGGTATAAATCCGATCTTCACTTCAGTGTATCCGAACTTTGCTTCCGGCACCGAGAATGAAAAATCGCATACGGTAGCCAGACCACAACCACCTGCCAGAGCATGGCCCTGCACCTGCGCTATCACGACTTTCTTTAAAGTATATATTCTCAGAAACAGCTCTTTCAGATGATCCGAATCCGCCAGATTTTCTTCGTACGAAAAATTCTGAAGTTGCTGCAGGTACGCAAGATCAGCGCCGGCGCAAAATGCTTCACCGTTTGCTTTTAGTACAATTACTTTTACAGCATCATCCTTCTCCGCTTGTGTAAAGGCATCTTTCAATGCTGCTACCAGTTCATGACTGAGTGCATTTCTTTTCTCCGGACGATTTAAGGTTATAAAACCGATACGATCTTTTACAGCATACTCAACGATGTTCATACGATAATCTTGTTTGGCTTCTGACTATATCTGCACTGAAAAAGCTCCTTCATGCCAAACGGAGTGAACGCGTACGTTGAGCTGAGAAGCCTGTGCCAGCAATTTAGTAGCAAAATAGTAAGAGTTACTGCTATCTAAAATTATTTCCGATGCATCGATCTGTTTCAGCAAAGAGGCCAGATTCCTTATGGCATTATTGGATATGATGAGGTAATCGACCTTGGTTTGCGATGGTATAGCTTTTCCATCTGTGATCCGTAAAATTGATTTTTCCTGCCAGTGCAGCAATTGATATGAAGTTACCGGTTGCACGAGCGTACTTACTTCTTCAACGCCATTATGAAGTCGGTTGGGATGGATGTGAAACCGTATGGCAGGTGCTTTCTGCGGAAGCAATGAATCTGTCAGAAAATATACATGGCCTTGTGCCGTAAGATCAACTGCGCTATGATGCGGCACTTTATAGACCGTGATATAGCGCCTGTCAACGTCCTGATAGAAGTGATGCCATTGTACCGCTGCGAACAACAATGTACAGATGAAAGCGACTGCTATATATCGGAAAGATCGGAACTGAAAGAGCAACACAGCTGAAATGATCACTCCCATCAACAGCCAGCTTTGAAATGTATCAATATAAATATTGTCAACCAGGCTGAACGGAAATGCTTCTACTGTAAACACCACAATGTTCAGTGCCTGAATACTCCATTTCAGCAATAATCCGACAAAGCTAGCCACTGGTGTTATAAAACCTATCACCAATACTACCAGTCCGGCAATCAACACAAAGAATGATCCGGGAATTACCAACAGGTTTGATAGCAAAAAGTAATTTGGGAACTGATGGAAGTACAGAAGACCCAACGACAACGTAGCCAGTTGGGCAGCGATGGATACGGTTGTGATCTTCCACACTTCATCCCACAATCGCGAAGCGGGCTCCCATAATTGATATAATCCCGGTTGAAGATATACTATACCCAACACAGCCAGGTACGACAACTGAAAGGCTACCGACATGATAAGATAAGGCTCATACAACAACAGAAAAAAAGCTGAGGCAGCAAGAACATTATAGATGTTGGTCTGGCGATTCCATGCTTTGGCTACGGCTACAAATGTAAACATAGTAACCGCCCGCAGCACCGAAGGCGACAGGCCTGTGATGTAAGCATATCCCCAAAGTATAAACAGACTTATACCCGCTGCAATCCACTGGCTGGCGCGCGAAGTTCCCAACGGCTTTAACAACCAGAGGATGATCATATAAATTATACTGATGTGCAGACCCGATACGGCCAGTACATGCATCGCTCCGGTAGCAGCGTATGCATTAAGCAGTTCATTGTCCAATCCATCGGTTACACCTAACACGAGCGCAGAGGCAATGGCTTGCTCGCGTTCTCCTTCCACATACTTTTTGAGAGTGGCGTCTGCCCAGTTGCGGGCGCAGATTGCATAATATAGCAAGCGTGAATCCGGTTGGGAGTCTAGACACTTTACATCTTTTCGCTTTACAAAATGCTGGTGATATATCTTGCGAAAAGCAAGATATCGCTTGTAGTCAAATTCACCGGGGTTACCGGGTGGAGGCGTCACTTGTGGCTGCCCGCGTATCAACAATACATCACCATATTGAAACGATCGTTGAAATTCTTTCTTTGGAAAGTATAACACTATATTTCCCTGAATACTTTGCCATGTACTGCTGTCTTTCACCTGCAGCAGACGGGCTTCCACTTTCCAGGCGGTTGCTTTTTCCTGGGTATAGCCGGTTACAACGGCCTGGTAATACGCCACCGGAGTTTTCAGATTGATAAGATTGTCGGCTCTCCTTGAATCAGTGCGATGCAGCAACTGCAGGTAGCCCGCCAGTAAAATAGCCAGCAATCCAATCATTCCCGGGTTGAACAACGTCTTTTGCGTGATCCGCTGAGCTATAAAATGCCCTATATATACTGTGAGCAGTGCAACAAAAACGATAGCGGCAATGTGTTGCGGAAGAAAATCCGGGCAGTAAATGCCCAATAATATACCGGCAATAAAAAACAATACAATCCGAACAACGGCATACGGTATCCAATGAAGCATAACGGGTAAAGTAAAAATGAAAGGTAGGAAAATTCCGGAGAGTCCTCCTATACCTTTCTATACTTTATCGTATATCATTCGCCTCGCGATGATACGCTTCAATAATGTCGCGC